>JBBABD010000004.1 GCA_041657845.1 Parcubacteria group bacterium | reverse complement strand
TTCTGGAACTCTTCCAAAAGTAAATTTCTGGCTATTCGGAAGACGTCTCCACGTATTAGCTGGAATATCATATTCCCAAGTTTCATCTTTGTACATGCCAGCTAAGGCGTATATCTTTGAGTTTTCCGAATCATAAGTAATATCCGATCCATAATACTGAGAAAAAGGGGTCTTGGTTAAATTCGACCAGGTACCGGAAGACACTGTGTATTTCAGGAAAGCCGTCTCTCCATCTCCCGGAAACATATAGACATCCGTTCCATCTGAAGTAATTCTGGCTCCGATATAAGGATAGTAAGTGGTTATTTGGCCGGAAGTGTTAATGGCCGTTGCAATACAACTTCCCCAAGCGGGCGTAGATAACCCTGAGTTGTACCTGTACATGCAAGGATTCGCTCCTCCGCGGATATAATAAATATCATTTCCGACAAATGTCAGTCCGGCTCCATCAGTAGCCGTAGCCCCAGTCGGCTGAGCTGTCATTGCCGACCATGCTGTTCCATTAAATATTTGAATGATACTGGCATTGCTGTATCTGGGCATATATATGTTTCCGGAACTATTAGCTTCACCTTTCATATCATTTCTAATTGTAAAACCCGGATTAGGAGCGCCGGTTGTCCATGAATTGCCAGTTGTATCGTAGACAAAAAAGTTAGCCGTATTATTTCCCTGGAAGGCATAGAGCTTGCTATTTACTCCTGTTTGTTTGTTCCAAATGACATCGCTTCCCAAATACAAAGCTTGGAGAGTGCCGGCTGTATTGGAAACCTGTTTCGGTCCAATCCATCTTTGTCCAGCAGTTGCCGCCGGATCAAATTTCCAAAAATCCGTCGTTCCGTTTCCTCTGAAAGCGTAAATAAGATTTTCGGTTTCATTAAAAGTTAACGACCCATAATTAACTGCTTGGGGAGTCGGATCAGAAGTTAAAACTTCCCAAGTATTGGTTGAAAGCTGATATCTAAGAAAATCCATATAGCCGTACGACCTCATAAAATATAAATACCCATTCCAATAAACTCCCTTTTGTTCTCCGTACATTGTGCAAGAACCATTACTGCACCCGCTTGATGGAATTAAAGATAGAGTTCCTCCGCCGTAGGAGGCATCTGCTATCGTATACCAATGATTAGCTGAAATGTTATAGCGATAAAAGTTTATCGAGTTGCCTCCTCGAACAGCGTAAAGATTTCCATCGCGCCCATTTACCAAATTTCCTCCGGTGCTGATTGTTAAAGTTATTGGCGCACGTCCCCTCCACTTTCCCGTTCCAATTTGATATTCCCAAAAATCAGTTGTCGCGTTTCCTCTCATGGCAAATATGCTATTACCGTCAGACGCCAATGATGCTCCCGAATATGGAGTGTCTAAAAGATCGTTGAGTTGCGTCCACTCGTTGTTCTCAATATCATAACTGTAAAATTTTTGCGAGTATCCTCCGAACATTGCATAAATTTTTCCGGAATTTGAATTGTAAACCATATCAGCTCCGTAGTATGAAGGCTGGGGAAGATCTGCCAAGTTGCTCCAAGCATTGTTGACTGTATCGTATCTCCAAAAAGAGTTTCCGGAGTATCCGCGAAAGACATAAAGGTAATTTCCAACCATTGCTGAAGTATGCCCATAAGCAATAATATCTTCCGGCGGAGTCCAAACTCGCGCGTTCCAACTTCCGGCCGGCTTAAGTTGAATTGAATCAGTTGAATTTTCTGAAGTTACTCCAGAAAATTGTCCCAGATCGAACTCCGCTTTATTTGAAATAGAAATAAATTTAGGCGCAGAAAGCACTCCGGGAATTAACGAATAAACAAGAGCCAGCGCAATTCCAAAAACAATTGAATAGACAGAAATTTTTCCGGCTACCGTAATTGATTTTCGAATTATTTTTAAAGAATTTCTTAATATTTTTTCCCACAGTAAAATTCTTTGATATGTTTTTCCAAGAACATTTTCCCCCCATATAGGACTTCTGAAAACATCATCCAAATTTCTAAACAAAAATTTTCCCTGGAAGTCGGGATTTTCTATTTTTCTTTTTTTGAATATTTTATTTTCTGTTTTCATTTCTTCTTTTATTTTGTTTTTGATCAATCAGAAACCTCCGGAGCTTGGCTCTGATGCTTATTTATGCCATACGCAAAAAATAAAAACATCAGAGACTGTTGCTCCAGCTTCTTGAAGACACAAAACTAACGATGGTCTTCACATCTTCGCTTGTGTAAACGCGCCATCCGCGTGAATCCTTCTGGGGATGAGGAATTTTTCCTTCCCTTTCCCAGCGAAGAATCGTGTTGCGATCGCGATCTACAATTTTCTCAATGTCCTTGACTCTGAGATTATTCATAATATTTTAATATTAATAATTGTTTTCATTAGATTATTTTTTCGCGCGAATATATTGAATAGATTGCATAGATTAAATATATTGGATATATTCAACGCTAAACAACAAAAAAAAGGTTTTAACACCCTCTCTATAAAGGAAATCCCCTATTTCAAGCACAGAAGAACCGCTTTATTTCACTACTATATTTTCATTATACAGCAAAAAATGGATTTTGTCAATAATTTCGTAATTTTTTCCCAATAAAATAATTTCATCTTCTGTCAACCTGCTCAAACACAATATTAGAAATATTGGAGACAATTTTTGACAAGTTTTCAAAATCTTTTCCTTTGGTCATAATACAAATCAGATAAGGCCTGTAGGGATGATATACTATCCCGCAATCATGCAGTTGCCTCACAACTTGCTTGTCTTCAGAAAAAGATTCTCTTTCTCCGAATTTATGAGAAACTAGTATGTCTTCCGGGGTTCCGGCTACAAGTCCGTTTTTATATTCAATTGTTGAAAAAAGATTCAACGCTTTTTCCGACATGCTTCTGTTCAAGTAAGAAGCGTTGTATAAAATTCTAAAAAAAGAAGCATAGTCTTTGACTGACATTGAATTGTTTGAATCATAAATGTCAGGCATATTTATTCCCAAGTCATTAAAAACTAAACTCAAGTTTTGCGGATCCATATTTTGAAACAAAAGATTAGTTGCTTCATTGTCGGAATATTTTATCATTGATTCAATCAACTGTGAAATTGCGTAACTCTTCCCCGCTTCAATATGCTCCTTGGGTCTGACTTGTTGAAAAAAACCCGGAGAAGGCTTGTCGAACAAAACTATTTTTTCAAAAATTTCCGGATCTTGTTCTGCGTATTTATAATAAGCAATTAATAGAGGAACTTTCAAAAGGCTGGCTGGAGAATATCCAGCTTGCTCGTTTATTCCAAACCAGGGACCATTTTTAAGATCTCTATAATACAATGAGATGTTGACGTCCGGATTTTTTTCAATCACTTCATCTTGAATTGTTTTTTTTATTTCTAATTCTGAAGATCTCAATATTGGCGAATCGCCTCCCATTTCGCATTCCAAAAGAGGATTAATGAAATTATATCCGGACTGTCGAATTTCCTTGCTTTGCTCATTGTTATTTCCCCCGCCTCGAGTATCATTTTTTTTTCCAACAAAAAAACCGATGGAGAATAAAATCATCGCCGATACAACAGCCACTGTTCCAAAAAAATATTTATTCTTAAATTCAATTCTACTTAGCATAAGATTATGCTTTTTTACTTTTTATGGCATTTCAATTATACCATTTAAAACTATTTTTCTAAATCCAATATTTCATCTATCCTAATCTGCGCGACAAATTCAGGAACGTGGCTCACCAAAATCATCGCACCTTTAAAAGAATCTAACGCTTTGGCGATAACAGGCAGGTGGCGAAAATTTATGTGATTAGTCGGTTCGTCTAAAATTAAAAGTCCCGGCTCTTCAAGAACCAATCGCGCAAAAGCCACCAACCCCTTCTGCCCTTCCGAAAGAGTTCCGATTTTGGCATTAATAATTGTCTTATCGATGAGAAATCCGGAGGCAACCGAACGCAATCTTTCTTCATCATTTTCCTGCATCACTTCCGCTAATGAATCATGAACCGTATCTTCAAAATTCAGTGTTGAGAAATCTTGCCGGTAATATCCAACCCTAACTTTATCGGCAATTTTGACACCTTCAGCTTTTCCGCTGGCCAGGGCTTCCAAGAGGGTGGTTTTTCCGATTCCATTGGGTCCGCAAAGAAACAAGTGCTGATTTTTTTTGAGTGATATTCGAATTTTCTTTGAAGTTGCCTCATGGTTTTTCATCACAACAACAGATGCTATATTTATAATCTCGCCGCTTAATCCTTCTTGAACCGGAATTTCAAAATTTCGAATCGCCTTATCTTCTCTTCTTACGTCAACTTTAGCTGCTTCCATTTCTGCCGCTTTATCGCGCATTTTTCTTGCAACCAAGCGCATTTTTCCTCCTTTATTGGCAAAGAAATTGGCTTTTTCTTTATTAGCAATAATCTCTTTTTCGTATTGTGCATTCTTCATTTTTTCTTTTTCAATACGATCTGCGATTTCCGCTACCACCACATAATAATCGCCGAGATATTGTTCAACTTTATGGGTAAATATATCGAGATAAATCACGCCATCTGTGAACATATTTAAAAAATCCGCATCATGAGAAATCACAATGCATGTCTTGTCACACCCGATTAAAAATTGCGTCAAGTGTTCGATTCCGGCTTTATCCAAATTATTAGTCGGCTCATCCAGGATAAGCAGATCCGGATCTTGAATAAGTGCCGAAGCTAAAAGCAGCCTTGCCTGCTGTCCACCAGAAAATGTTTTGATTATTTTATCGTGCGGAGCTTTTAAATTGACTACCTCCAGCACCTCTTTGATCCTCCGGTCAATTTCATAATCTTTTCCGGAAAAATATTTGGCAAAAAATTCCCGAACGGAGAGCGGCATAAATTCTCGGGGAATAACCTGCTTGGCATAGGCAATTTTGAGTCCCGAATCGACATAAATTGTTCCGTCATCCGGCTTCAAGGCGCCAGTTATGAGTTCCAGCATGGTGCTTTTCCCCGCACCATTCTGCCCCATCAGCGTTATTTTCGATCCGCGCCGGAGCGAAAAAGAAGCCTCGATCAAAATGGGCTTATTGCGTCCGTATTCGAAGGACACCTTATTAAATCTAACTGCAACGTCATTATTGGACATAATTTTGGAGTTACGCACTGAATTTAAATAATACCGTACTTTTATTAATTTGAAAAGGCCTCTGATGATTTCTGACGATTTCCACTCTTTTCATTTTATGTTAAAATTAAAAACGTTGTTTTAATTTTTTATTCAAAAGCAAAAATATGCAAGATATGCAAAAAGTGTTTGACGAAATTCAAGAGCTTAAAAAAAATCGCAAAGAAATCGGCAAAGAATATCGAGACGCCCTGACTCAATCCAGCGGATATGAAGACCTGAAAAATGAACTCAAAAAACTGCGCGAAAAAAAGAAACTGCTGGAATCCGGCGTGCAATCGGAAATGGGATCGCGCTATGAAGATTTCGAAAGATTCAAAGCGGGAATAGAAAGCTCAGAGCAAATGCTCACCGACATCGCCATGAATAATCTAATGGAAGGAAAAAGCATCAACCTTAAAGATAAAAACAACGTAGAGTACGAACCATCCTACAAGATTACTTTCAAAAAAATCGGATAAACGCTTGGAATAAAAACCGCTAGCGCATAAAAAAAGGAGCATATTCATATTCCAGAAATTGCTCCTTTTACTATTTAACTAGGAAAGAATTATCGAAATAACTTCACCGCCCAGCCAAACAGGCTGAATCTACTTTCGTTTTGAGTTATAAAATCATTAATTTTTGTCTGTTCCTGCTCCAATGTTTGAATCTGGGTTTGAAGCTCAGCCTTATCGCCTTCATTCGCCACTTCTCCAGCCAATCGTTTTAATTGTTCAATCTGATTTCGCGAATCAACCATCTGGCTTCGCAATTCTCCAAGGTTTTTATAACTCGTACCGATAAGAAATGTTTTTACTTTATTTCTATTTTCAATAGCATTCATCAAATCAGATGCCCGATCCTTGGTATCATTTTGCTTATTAGCAATGACTTTCACTTCCTGTCCAATGCCACCCTCCCTGTCAGCCACGGTCAATAAACTCTGAACGAAAGTAGCCACCGTATTTCGGTGCCATTCGGCGTTGAATTGTCCCTTGTTTTCCTTTTTTTCTTTCTTTTCTTTTTTTTCTGTTTCTTGAGTTGCTGTCGTGTCAGCAGTTTGAGCGGTATCGCTGGCTGTAATCGCGTTTGAGTTTTTTTCTTGATTGCTCTTGTTGCTCTGAGCTTCAGCAGCATTATCAGACTTTGCCACTGCGGTTCCTTGAATTGAAACGAAAGAAATTAACGCCCCTACGATTGCTACTGTTGAAAATAGCAACAAACTTGTTTTGTTTTTCATTATTTTTAAAGTTAATTATTGAGACCATCATATTATATCACAAATTTTGATATTTTGTTTGGGTATAAAAAATAACCCTTTGTGAGGGTTATTTTAATTGGCTCCGCGGGCAGAACCCTGTAACTATAACCGCGCCCCTTGCCTGATTTTATTTTTCTGATATAATCAAAATTGCTTTGAAAATTTAATATTCCGCGGTAGCTCAATGGTAGAGCAGTTGACTGTGAACACATTTTTTCGTGTATAATATATGCATGAAAGAAAAAAGGAAATATGCTGACCGTGCCGAGTATATAAAGAAAGCCGTATCCAAGAGAAGGAAAAAGATTAAGGATATGGCAATCGAGTACAAAGGCGGAAAATGCTTTTTCTGTGGATATAATAAGTGCAAAGATGCGCTTCAATTTCATCATCTGAATTCAAACGGAAAAGAATTTGGAGTTTCCCAATCTGGACTTACAAGAAGTTGGGATAGGGTAAAAAATGAAATTGATAAATGCATTTTAGTCTGCGCAAATTGTCATAGAGAATTGCATAGTGGGATACGCAGCCTTCCAGAGAAATTTGGAAGTGAAAAATGAGGTGAATTGCTGGAAGCCTAAAGTTTATCAGCTAAACTATGGTGATCAGCAGCCAAGTCTTAATTAATTTTAAGAAAGGTTCAGAGACTATCTCGAAAGAGAGTACCCTTCATTGGGGAAGCGCCTCACTCCTTAAACCTTAAATTAAGGAGATGATATAGTCCACCCTTATTGGAAACAGTAAGATAAGTGTAATCAATTGGTTGCAGGTTCGAGTCCTGCCCGCGGAGCACTATATTCAAAAAACGATTTTGGATCGCTTGTTAATATAGTGATCTTTTTTCAATTTATGGCCCTATCGTCTAGTGGTTAGGACAACAGGTTTTCATCCTGTAAACAGGGGTCCGATTCCCCTTAGGGCTACATAAAAAAATACTTGCTAATTCAGCAAGTATTTTTGTTTCCAAAATAATTTATTTCAAATTCTCGAACAAGACCCGATAAACGTCATTTTCCGGCTTGATTTGAAGTTCTTTTTTGTTTATTTTTTTATCGGTAAATTCTACCGGTGCATTTTCAATTACGGCCAAAGGGCATTTTTCCTTTCCCTCTCCCATAACCAAGATTGCAGCCGAAGAGAGTGAATCGGGCATATTCACTTTTTCAAATTTAAATTTTCTGCCAAAAATATCTTTTTTTCCGACATAGCTTTTAATCCCAAAAAATCCTGAATATCCCAAAGCCACTCCAACCACCCCGCTGCGCAAAGGAAAAATCCGGCTGTCAGTTATCAAAATTCCAAGTTTCTTGATTTTATGATGTTTGAGCAATATCTTCTTTAATTTTTCCGCCTCTTCATAAATCTTTTCCGGCCACAAAATTAACCCGCCGCTTTTCATATTTGATTCATCGATTCCGCCATTGGCGCACCAATGCCCGTTTTTGAGGCAAAGAAAACACCACTTGGTTTCAAAAAATTTTTCGCTTTCTCTTTTGATCCATTCGTCTTTCTCTTTCCTGTTTTTTATTTTATCCACCACTCTCCCCTGTGAAAGCGCCAATATTTTTGAAGTGACTACTAGGATGCTCCTGTTTTTCAGCGTGGGAATTTCTGAGGTGATAAAATCAGCCAAAGATTCTTTAGCTTTAAAAATTCTGGTTTTTATGGGGAATATGTTCATTTTCTTTTATTCTTCTCTCTTTTTTCTCTGGAAAGGCCGACAACGCTTTCTAATTTTCCTTTTGCTCTGTTGATAAGTGTTCCGATTGTATTTACCGGTTTTTTAAGCGCTTTGCTTATTTCTTCATATGATTTTTCCTGAAAATATCTCATTTCCAAAACCTCTTTGTATTTTTCCGGCAACTTTTTGAGCGCATCTTTCATCTCATTGCGAAGCTCCTTGCTTATCCAAACTTCCATTGGAGATTTGGCATCGGATTTGGTTTCTATTCTGTCCTTGCTGGAAACAAAATCTTCCAATGAAATAAACTTCTTGATACTTTTTCTCTTAATACAATTAACTGCCTCATTATGGGCAATTCGATAAATCCAGGAAGAAAATTTTCTTTCAGTGTCAAAATTTTCACAGTATTTGTAAACTTTCAAAAATACATTTTGGAGAAGATCTTCAGTCTCTTCTTTGTTCCCAATAAAACGATAGAGATAAATAAAAAGCTTTTTCTGGTATCGGTTAACCAATTCGTTATGCACTATTGGATTTTTGCATTTCAAAAGGATGATAAGCTCGCTATCGCTCATTTTTTTTACTTTCGCCAAATTTATGGCGCGAGACCTTATTTTTAAGCCTTTTTTTTCATTGACCATTGATTTTTTCAATCTAAGGCTTATTATCAATATATATCATTAATTAATCAAAAAAGCAATGAAAGTGCTAGGAATCGAAACATCATGCGACGAAACTGCATCATCAATAGTTGAGTGTAAGAATGGAGAAATTAATATCCTTTCCAATATCGTTTCTTCACAAGTTAAGCTCCATGCTAAATGGGGCGGGGTCGTTCCTAATCTGGCCGCGCGCGAACACCTCAAAAACATAATTCCGGTCCTGAAAATGGCGCTCAAAGAGGCTGGCATCTTGCCCACTGATTTAGACTTAATTGCTGTCACCAACGGTCCCGGACTGATTCCTGCACTGCTCATTGGAACGAATGTCGCCAAAACTCTTTCCTATGTTTGGGAGAAACCCCTCATCGGAATTCATCACATTGAAGGACATATTTATGCAAATATGATCCGCGAAATTTCCAGCAAAAAAGAAATTGATTTTCCTGTTTTATGCTTAGTGGTTTCCGGAGGCCATACTCAATTGGTTTTAATGAACAATCATTTGCAATATGAAATTATCGGACAGACCTTGGATGATGCGGCCGGTGAAGCTTTCGACAAAGTAGCCAGGATTTTGAATATTGGATACCCGGGTGGCCCAGCCATTGCTAAAAAAGCGGCAATCGCAGAATCAAGAATTATGAATTATGACTTAAGTAAAAAAAATAAAAACAATTCCATGATTCATGATTCAAAATTCATGATTCACTTGCCAAGGCCGATGCTAAATAGAAATACTTTTGATTTTTCTTTCTCCGGGCTCAAAACTGCAGTTTTGTATGAAACAAAAAAACATCCCGAACTCATTGGGAATAAAAATTACATCACTGAGATGTGCCGCGAATTTCAGCAAGCCTCCATTGACGTCCTAGTTTCCAAAACTATTAAAGCCGCCAAGGAATATAACCCGAAAACCATTCTGCTAGCCGGCGGAGTCGCTGCCAACCAAGAACTAAGAAGACAGCTAGGCGAAGCCATAGAAAATAATTTACCCGTTGCAATCTATCGGCTGCCGACTATCGAATATACCGGCGACAACGCCGCTATGATCGCTACCGCCGCCTGCTTCCGATGGAATAAAATGACAGCCGCGCAAAAAGAAAAAGCTCTCCAAAACTGGAAAAATTTAGACACCGACGCAAATTTGAAGCTGAAATAATTTTTTAATCCACCTTATTTCTTTTCATCTTCGCAATCACCAAGCGGATTTTTTCATAGCTAACATCTTCCGGAAGAATATTTTTTATCGGACCTACCCTTTCACTGCTTCCGACTTTTTTTATGGCCGATATTATTTTCTCTTCATCGCCGGCATCAATATGTTCTTCTATCCTAAATTTCCCGCCTCTTGAATACCAATCAATCAGATGCTCCGTAATAGTTCCCACCCCCAGACTTCTCATCTTAGCAATATCTATAATATCAAACCCCCTTTTATAAACATCAACTGTTGCTTGGACAGTCGCACTTAAAAAACTTCTGCTTCCTTCCATAAAAGATCTGCTTTTCTTGATATTTTCTTCGGACTTTTTCCAATTAAGGCAAACATCGCATCCTTGGCAATTTTCTCTGTGCTTTTTGTAGTCGGGATCATCAAAATATTTCAAAATCATTTTTCTCCGACAGCTCGGCTTTGTGGAATATTCGATCATTTTTTCTAAACGGTCGTATTTATTGTTGATAACTTTTTTTATTTCCTCCCATTTTTTCCCTTGCGCAAACATCTCGCTTTGGCTTTGGCGGATGAAGAATTTATGAGTATTGACGTCTTTTTTTCCGTGAAGCAGCATGCAATAGGCCATCTCTCCATCCCTTCCGGCTCTTCCCGCTTCCTGATAATACCCCTCCAAACTTCCCGGCATTCCAGAGTGAATCACAAATCTAATATCAGCCTTGTCCACTCCCATTCCAAAGGCCACTGTCGCCACAATCACTTTAAATTTATTTTCCATGAACTCATTCTGGATTTTCCCCCTCTTGTTTCCTTCCATTCCGGCATGATAAGCCGCTGCCTTGATCTTATTCTGGCACAAAAATTGGGCAATGAATTCAGCGTCTTTTCTAGTAAGAGCATAAACTATCCCCGAGCCTGAAATATTTTTGATGATTCTTAAAATTTCCGCGTATTTTTCCCCGGGCTTCAGATTGCTTTGCGCAAAAAATTTCAGATTAGGACGATCGAATCCGCGAATAAAAACTTCCGGATCTTCCAGTTCCAATCTTTTGATAATATCGTCTTTCACTTCCGGCGTAGCCGTGGCCGTAAAAGCTGCTACCACCGGACGCTTTTTCAGCAACTTGATATATTTTTTGATAGCCAAATAATCCGGACGGAAATCATGTCCCCATTCGGAAACGCAATGCGCCTCATCAACCGCAAACAAACCCACATTCAAGTTTGCAAAGAAATCCCTAAATTGATAACTAGAAAATCTTTCCGGGGCAATATATAAAATTTTTATCTTTCCCTCGAAAATATCCCTCATCCTCTCGTCAATTTCATTTGAATCCAAAGTGCTGTTAATGAAAGACGCTGTAATTCCTCGAGCATTGAGCGAGTCGACCTGATCTTTCATAAGCGCGATCAGTGGAGAAATAATAATGGATATCCCATCACTAATGACAGCTGGAAGTTGATAGCACAAAGATTTTCCTCCCCCGGTCGGCATCAAGGCAACCACATCCTTCCCTTCTAAAATTTTCTGCACGATTTCTTCCTGCCCCGGACGAAACTGCGAAAAATTAAAATATTTCTGAAGATTTTGTTTTAACATAACATTTAAAGCGGACGGTTCGTTGCCACAACGAGCCGTCCGCCTACTGAGTCCCTATCTATAAATAGCTTTCTGCTTCTTCCAATGTTTTTTGAAAATCAGCCAAGTGATCTTTGAAAAGCATAATCCTGTTAACCACGCTTGCGCCATCTTTCCCTTTATACGATTCGGCAATGGTGAGATAATTATTTCCGCTTTTAGCTTTCTTCACATCGAAGAAATAATTCTTGCTCCCGGCGCGAAGCATCTGGGAATGCACTTTTTCTTGCTTGTTAAATTCCATATTGTTTCTGTTTGCGCTTAGCGCCATTTGGATAAGTTGCTAGCTAAGTTATCCGAATGCCGTATTTTTAATTATTATTTTGAAAGCGCAACTCCTTACAGTGATATTATATCAGTGCTGTATTATCACTGTCAATATGTTCCCTGTGGATAACTTTCAAGGCTTATTTATAACCTTTGATTTCCTTGGCCATATTGGAAGCGAAATCAACCAGATTCATCATTTTTTTCGCCGCCAAAGAGCTGGGACGGATGGAAAGGAATTTTTCCGGATTTAATATTAAATACACTGCATTGATAGCGCTATTTTCTTCATACACAACCAGATTGTCCATGGGAATCTGAGAGCTCTTTTCCACTTTTCTATCCATCGCTTCATTTCCTTTCTTCTGGTTTTCAATTGAAAGATATTCAAGGTTTAGCATCACATATTCTTTTTCGTCGAAATAATAGGTGCAATTATTGATAGTGCTAATCTTTGGAAGTTCAACCCTGGTTATTTTTTTCCCAAGCGCATTTTCCACAAATTCTTTGGTAAATTGCCCGCAAATATCTTCGACGACATAATAACTCTTGTCCGGACGGCTTGACTCTCCGGGATATTCAACAAAACAATTTTTGAGGCGTTTTCCCGGATCGCCATAATTAGGAAGGCTGACTTTTTCTTCCTTACAAGATCCGGAAGAATCAGCTTTAGCTTCAACACTTTCCTTGGCAGTTTCTTTGATTTCCCTGCTATTATTTTCCCCGCAGCCAGCAATGATAAAAACAAAAGCAATCATAACCAGCGAGATAATAATTTTTTTCTTCATATTATTTTGATTAAATTTTATTAGATTTTTTAATCAACGCTAACTTTTGATTTTTTGTTAGTCTCTTGACCCGAGCTTCTTCCTTGGAAGCCAAGGATCGATTTTCGAATTTTTGCGAATAGGCCAGCTTGACCGGACGGCGGGCTACTGTATATTTTGCACCTAGCTTTGCGCCATTATGCTCAGCAATCCTCCGCTTCAAATCGGTGGTAATTCCAGTATACAAAGTTCCATCCGCGCATTTCAAGATATAGAGATAATACATATCGTTATTATACCACTAAAAAACATCTAATTTCCCCGCCTTTAAGATTCGTCATTTTATTTCGTAAAACATATCCTTTCTCTCCACAATCATCTTCCACCCATATTTTTTAGCCGCGCTGTAAAGCCTTTTGTTGGGATTAAAACAGATCGGGCTATCAACCATCTTGAACATCGGGATATCAGATTCCGTATCGCCAACGGCAATAGAACCAACAATGGTCAAATTCTCTTTTTCAATCGCCCTTTTAATAACCTTGGCCTTGTCGCCGATAATCTTCTCGTGTAAAATTTTTCCGGTAAATATTCCCTTTTCATTCACTTCATATATCCGGCCATACGCCTTGTTGAAACCAAGCTGTTTGCAAAAATTGCCAACGATTACCTCGGGTGAATTGGAAATGGCCAGCAAATAATAATTTTTCTTTTTGAGCTTCCCTATCAAATCTCGAGTGTATTGGTAGGTACGATCCTGCTTGATTGCTAGAACCTTTTGGGAGATCCTCAAAAAATCTTTATACTTAACCCCTTTAATATTGTTTTCAAACGCCTCGACTACTCCGCCAATATATTTTTCGTAAGAGCCTTTCCTGTCCAGCCAATTTTGGCGATGCTTGGCATAATACTTCCGAAGAGACGGCTTTAATGCGCCGGCATCAATTAACGCTTCGGTTATCTCAATAAGCAGACTGGACCGGAAAATCGTTCCATCGATGTCGAATATAGCAACTTTTTTCATGATTATTGTATGTATGTAATTAATTACTTATTTAAATAAGTAATCGTGAGTTGGAGGATTGTTGCAAAAGTGACCCAGAGAAGATACGGGAGCTGGATATAGGCGATCCATCTGGCATGCGGATAGATTGCCACCATCGCCCAAACAAGAGTGATCAGAACCAAAAGAATATCCAGCGCCGCCAGATAATTGTTCTTAAGGCCGAATTGGATAGGCGTAAAGATGAGATTAAAAATAATGTTTAGAACAAAAGGCAAAGCCACAATAAACGGAAGCTGTTTCGTCGCGGTCTTCCAAAATACCGTCCCAAATGAAATAGCAATCAAAACATACAGAAATGTCCAAACCGGCCCGAAGATCCAAGCAGGCGGAGACCAGGAAGGCTTTACCAACTGCTGATACCAATTGTAATTTTGCATATTTTTATGTAAGTAATTAATTACTTATTTTAGCGTAAACATGCTTATCAAAAAGCTTGTTTCCTTTTTTGACATCTTTCTTCAAAATTCCCTCCAGTTTATATCCGTTTTTTTCGAGAACTCGCATGGAAGGCGGATTAAAAGAATAAACTCCCGCATCGATCCTTCTGAGTTTTAATTTTTCGAATCCATAATCTGTGACTATTTTGACCGCTTCAGGCATGATTCCCTTTCCCCAATGTTTCCTAGCTAGCCAATATCCGATTTCACATTTATGATTTTTTACTATCTTGTGGATTCCGATGGAACCAACCACTTCACCGTCAATGACGATGGCAAACGAAGTTTCTTCAGGATTTTTCTTCTTTTGTTTTTTTAAATATTCCCCAATCCATTTTTTCGCGTCTTTTAGCTTGTACGGGTACGGAATGGTCGCCGTATTTCGGGCAATAATCTTATCGTTAATATTTTTGGCAATATCAAACTCATCGCCCTTCTGAACACTCCGCAATATAAATTTTTTGTTTTCCGCCAGTTTCATATTTACGTAATTAATTATATAGCTCCATTTCCACTGTTCCACTTCGAAGCCATTTTCCATCCAGATATATTTCCCGGTCATTGGGAATCAGTTTTGTCTTTTTGAAACCCATTTTTTCATAAAGCTCAATTGCTTTCTGATGATATTCACTGACATTCAAAAGTACTCGACTTAATCCTAGATTATTAAAAGCATACTCTAAAGTCAACCTTATTGCTTCCGCTCCAATTCCCCTACTCCAATAATTTTTATCTAAAATAATAATTCCAAATTCATATCCCCCGTTTTTATCTTTTTCAAGCGATGTATATCCAACAAACTCACCTTCCAAATCATAAATCCCAAAAACAATTTCTGACTCAATTTCATGGAAAAACTTTTTTGCTTCTTGATTTGTTTTGAGTTTAATTGCTTCTTTCGCAAAACACACAAACCCAATCACACTTAAATCCGTGTAACCTTTCAAGATCAAAGAATAATCTTCCTCTCGGAGCCCTTCTTGCAGATAAATTTTTGAGCCTTTTAAAATCATACCTGTTACGTAACATGTTACGTAATTACTTACTTATTCATTTTTTTCATTAACCTATTCATAAAGAAAACCATTAAAGTTAATCCGGCCGTTCCTGCGAAAATACCAAATTCAACATAAATCTTATATTTTTCTTGATCATTATCAATTTTATTTAAATATTTATTAATAGATGAGATGCTCAATAAAACAAGTATTGCAGAAATAATAAAAAAAGAGAAATCAAATATTAATTTTTTTAGTTTTAATAAATATTTTTTATTTTCCATATTTTGATATACGTAATTAATTACTTACCCATTTTTAAAAAATGCAACGAAGCGATTAAAAAAATACTTTTCCATTTTTTAATCTATTTTAATCTCTTGCTATTAAATTTTCCCAATTCCCTTCTGACTGTTTTCTCCATATCCTTATGAGAAATACTGCCGGCATTTTTCAAAATTTCCTTGTCATTCAGAATCAAAAATCCATCCAGTTTCTCGATCCAATTTTTCATATACATCACTCTTCTTTCCACGCTTTGTAGTTCCGCAAATGACAGAAACTGCTCTACTAGCAAATTTAATCTCTTGAGTTCCAATTCCGCCAGATAATTTTTGGCAATCTGTGCTTGCTCGCGCGTGATAATTTCTCCTTTCCAATTAGTAAGCCCAAGATTTTCTTTTTTACTATCTATTCTTTTGGCAATTATTTCCGATGCCGTGAGCCCGGTGATGGCAAAATGGAATTTATTCTGAACTGTGGAAAAAAATTCATGGGCATAATCAGCCTTCAGGTTATAATCCACGCTAGTCGCAAAAACATCTCGAACTTTTTGATAAAAATTCGCTTCAGAAGTTCTGATTTTTCTGATCCTTTCCTCCCACTCTTCGAAGTAGCTCCTTTTCACTCTTCCTTCAGCCAGCCTCTCGTCATCCATCACGAAACCTTTCACCATGTATTCTCTGAGCTTCTGCGTTGCCCAGATGCGGAATTGCGTGCCTCGCAAGGAATTTATCCTGTATCCTACCGAGATTATCATGTCTAAGTTATAAAACACCACTTCTCGATTTATGCTTCTTTTTCATTCTTTTTGAACTATTAAGGATTTCTTAATAGTTGGGAATTCCTCTAGTTCTCCATCTTTTAGCACGTTTCCAACATGCTGATTAATATTTGCTACCGTTGTTTGGAATAATTCTGCCATCTGCCTCTGGCTTAACCAAACAGTTTCGCCTTCAAGATTGACCTCAATCTCTGTCTTCCCGTCTTCGGTGCTATAAATTATTATTTTGTCATTGTTTTCTTCTTTTTTTTATTGAGCATAGACTCGGATTAATGATTACAGTGATATTATATCATCATAGTCACCTGCCGTCTACTCCAAGGCTGTGGATAAGATTGAGCCTATTTATTTTTTCTTAGATTTCAATAAGCTATTGGTCTGTTTGCCTAATTTCTTTGCCCTACTCATCACATCTAGCATCACATCTTCATTAAAATCATCATCTTTCTTGCCGACCTCATATGCTCCCTTGAGTGAGGACATCAATCTATCATTTACCAATTTCATTCTTTCTGCCATAACTTTCATGTTTATTTTCTGCTTCTTTACTATTTTCCAATCTTTAGAACTGCCACAATAAAAACATTTGGGTTTATGTAATTCCGTTATCGCAAAATCAAACCCGCACTTGTTGCAGAGATATGTGATCATAAATTTTGGAATTTTTTTGTTTATTTCTTTTTTCATGTTATTTATTGAAAGCTCTGTGGAGGATGGATTGTTCGAGAGCGATGAGATCAGACTGGGTGGATTTTTGATATTCCTCCAATTTCTTGATTTTTTCCAAGATTATATTTAAAATTCTAAATATTTCCAACCATTTTTAATCTTTTTATCGTCTCCATATTTAGAAATATTTTCTTTAACCATAATTGGAGTTTCGAAAGGTTTATATTCTTTATCTGAATTAATCCAAAAGTGTTGGCCAATTTTAATCACTAATCCGCCAAATAAAGAATTAATTTTTTTCCTTTTATTTTCCTCTACTAAATATTTTTGCAAAGCTTCAGCTTTTGTTTTATTGTCATCCTCATTGAATCCACTGGCCTTGGTGTCAAAGATTCCAATTTTCCTATCTTTAAACATAACCAGAAAATCCGGCTGAAAAGTTGATCCATTTCCATATTTAATTCCAAAGTTTAAAGCCATATGTTCGTTTCCATTTTGCCACCACCATAAAATTTTCCCTTTGTTCTTTTCTAAATAATCAATGAATTCTTGTTCAATATCGCTATCAAAGTTCAAATAGGCTTTTTTATCATTTGGAGATTTATAAACCGACAACTCTCCATCGTAAGCTTTATAGGTATTTGGATTATAATTCCTACTCTCCATTATTTCCCAATTATCGTTCCACTGCTCAACTTCTTCAATTTTTTTATTTTTTTCCTCTTCTTTTATCGGTTTATATTCAGATACTGCTTCATCGAATAACTTTCCAAAAGTTTCATAGTTGTTTAAGGCTATATTTTGAATATAGATTATTCCATTTCCAAAAAGATTTATTCCCAAATATTTTTTAAACCATCTATACAAAGAATTTTTTACAATTGGGATAGATCTTTTGGGAGCAAAACCATTTAAATTTATTTTTATTAAATTCTCAAAGGCTCTCCCTTTGTCATCTTCTGACAAATAAGCTTGAAAATTATTATCTGATTTAATCTTCTCTTGATCAAGATGATCAAATAGCTCTAGACCCAATCTTTTATTCAAAATGATTTCATCTTTTCCGTCTAAATTTTTGATATCTATTTTTTTCTCTACTAGTTTCTTGTTCTTGTCAGCAAAACCAAATTCAAATTTTCCTTTTTTTATTTCAAAAAAATTACACAAAACATCCTCCAATGCACCATAAAAACTAGAAGTAACATCACCAAAGTCAATTCTGCTCCTGTAATAAGATTTCAACTTCAAGGGTTCGTAGATTTTTTCTCTTTTAACAAAAACTGATTTAATAATGTTTGGATTATAATCTTCTTTCTTAACCTCTAAACTTTTTACATTAGTAAAAACGTAAGCTCTATTCAGATTATCATTTTTATAGTGTTTCGCTTCGGGCATACGTAAAATTCTTCCTACTGTCTGAATTTCAAAAACTAAACTTTTAATTTCTCTAAACCTAACCAATATTTGAGCTCTGGGACAATCCCACCCCGTATCAATTGCTTGTTTGAATATCAAGAAATCTACGTCGCTATTGTTTGGAGTGACAAATTCTTTTTCTTGATTTATTTTTTCTTCACTGAGCCAAACTGCAAGTTTGTGATTATCGTAAGTTACGCCCTTGCTAGCCAAAAAACTTTCCGCAAATTCTTTTTTGTCAATTCCAGCTTCACTATCTGGAATTTGCACCAAAACAAGAGGATTAATATTAATCCCTTCTTTTTCATATTGTTTTTTAATTTCCAATCTCTTTTGGAAAGCAGCCTCCATTATCAGTTCTTGCGAAGTGACCTCATCATCATCAATTTTGTCGACATTCTCATTGATAATAATCTCTTTTTTTATCATGCCCTCTTCTATAACATCATTAGATTCCACTGTGACTTTTTCATTATACTCACCTTCTCTCAGAATTGGAGTAGCACTCATTTCAATCGTTAGATCTGGATTAATTATCTCATTTCGAAGCTCAAAGGCTCTTTCAGCTTTATCTCTTGAATGACTTTCATCAATAATCAAAATTATTTTCATTCCAGCTTCTTTCGTTTTCTGTACCAATTCTCTAAAATTTATTGTCTCCTTATCTTTCATTAAAACATTCTTCCATTCTCCGGTTTTGCTGTCTTTATTGCTCAATTTTTCCCAATTTCCAACAACAGCTTCGTTTTTGTCTATTGTTCTCCTTGAACCAAAAAACTCCTCTTCCAAAAGATAAACATCCGGGAATCCTCGAAAATCTTTTTTTAAAGCTTCGTAGCTTTGTTTATGCAAACTTCCTTTTCCCGGACTTAGCCATAAAAAACAAAAATCTTCTTCTTTCATTTCGGAGATTAACTGCTCGACATATTGAGACATCATAAAAGTTTTTCCGCTTCCGGTCGGAGCCTGAAAAACAATCGTTCTTTTGTCCAATTTCTTCCCAAGAAGCAACTTTGATTTTAGAATCAGCTCATCAACTGCATTTTCTTGATATCTTTTTAATTGTTTGGTTGCCATATTATTGAATATTAAATTGATCTATTAATTTTTGAATATGTTTATGGAAGTTTTCGACATTTTTCAAATCATATTCTGAATATTCTCCGTGCGAAGCATGATTTCCAATCGCTAAATATGTTTTATTTTCTTCCCACTGAACTTTGGAAAAAATATTTTCACTTTTTAATTTGTCGTTCAAAATAGAGGCTTTTTCCTCCTTGGAATTTTCTTTTATAATATTTAATCCATTATTTTGCGATATTTTTTGAATTACCTTTTCCAATACAATTCTTAGAATTCTTGCTCCATCATCCTTATCTTCTTCATCAAAAATTTTGTTTTTGGCTTTTTCGAAATCGGGAAAAATGGCGTCTGATTTAACAGGAATATTCATTTTTGCTAATTGCTTGTAAATATCCAATATTTTCTGTGGTATTTCTTCTATTTCAAAATCATTAATATTTGAAAATAGACTGCTATCAACTGTGCCATCCATTGAAAACATATAAACTACTTTTTTGCCTTTTAGTTTTTTTATTTCTTTGAGGAATTCATCAAAACTGTCATCGAGAAAATTATAGTAAACGCACAAAAATTTATCTTTCTTATTGGAAGAAAAGATCTTGTAATCTTCTTTTTCTATCTCTGGGTTAAAAATATTCTCTTTCACGCAAAGCATTTCCGTACATTTCTGCGTCAAATTAACCCTGACTTGATCTTTATTTTTCGTTTTCTTGACAAAATCCGTTCTGAAATACTGCAAATTTTCACCTAGTCCTTCCACTTTTTCATCTTTTGCATTTTTATAACCATTGATAACTCTTTCAAGTCTTGGATAAGTTACTCGCCTACAAATGCCGTATTCTTTAATTTCTTTTTCACTCATTCCTTTTTCTTTTAGTTCATCTGCTAATCCATTCAGTTCATTATTAGTACAAAGAATGAATTTCCTGTTTCCGCCATCTTCTTTATTAAGATCTAAAACCGCATGCCCAGTTGTTCCAGAACCAGCCATAAAATCGAGAACAATGCCTTCCTTGCTTTCGGTCATTTCGATTATTTTTTTAATAAGAAAAGTTGGCTTTGGATAATTAAACGCATCTTCTCCTAAAATATTTTTTATTTCATTCCTTCCATTTTGATAGTTTAATTCTTTGTCTAGCCAAATCGTTTTTGGTTTAGAAACTGACTCATTACCTATTTCATCTAAAAGATAATCCTTTCTGAATATATCATAGAAAACATCTAATCCTTTTCTATTAACTTTCTTGCCAATCAATAAGTTTATATTGGCTTCTAATTTTTCTCTAGACCAAGTCCATCTTCCTTCTTCTCCAGTAGGCCTTTTAGGTAAAGTTTCAATAAAATAATCCTCTGTTTTTATTAAACTTATAGAATTATCTTTCGGATTAATATAAATAGGGTAAAACATTTTTGGTCTTTGCTCTCGTTTCCACTCTCCACCTCTTTGCCTTAAACCTAATAATCTATATTTTCTTCCACTATCATCTACATTTGAATATTCCGATATGTTTTCTTCTGTTTTATTAAAACCTTTAATAAAAAGATTTCTTTCCAATTTCGCATATACAAGAACATACTCATGAACTTCTGCGATATGTTTGCTGGATTGAGAACCTCTGGGATTACTTTGTATCACCATCTTAGAAATAAAATTTTCTTCTCCAAAAATTTTATCACACAGAAGTTTCAGTTGACTTGCTTCATTATCATCAATCGAAATAAAAATAACTCCGGTTTCTTTCAACAAATCTTTAGCCAAATTTAAACGCTTTTCCATGAAATTTAGCCATTTACTATGTCTATATCCGTCTTCACGATCAACATATCTATCATTATAAATAAAATCCTTGTTTCCAGTATTGTATGGCGGATCAATGTAAATTACATCAATTTTTTCTTTATGAGTATAATTTAAAACCGTCAAAGCGTGATAATTGTCACCTTCAATCAAAATGTTATCTTCCCCGTCGCAAGTCCTTATTTCTTTCCCCTTAACTCTTTTCAAAACCGGTAAATTATTTTCGCAATCCAAAACCACCTGCTCCGGTTCTCTTTCACTATCCCAAACCAGCCCATATTTCTTGGACTTCAACTCCTCCTCCTGTTTTTCAACAAGCTTCAAAAGCTCTTCTTTGGATAATTTTTCGTATTTATTCATCTTTATTGAAACATTTATATGTAAAACCAAAATCTCTGATACATTTTTTCATTGATTCAATTTTTTTATCAATATCCTCAACATCACTACTTTTTTCTTTTGCCTTTTCAAAATCATTGATTTTGTTTTCTAAATTATTTTTTGTGTATTCAAAAACCTCTTTTTTTATTTGTTCTTTTTGATCGCCAAACTCCTCAATTTTTGTCTTAGAAAATAAATAAATTCCACCCAAGATTAAGCATGACTCAATAAAAATAAAGAAAATACGAGATTTATTATTTTTAAAACAAATCCATATGTCATCCAAAAAGTTTCTCTTATTTGGTTTAAAATTTAAACCATTCCTTATTGAACGTGCCTTTAATATAAAAAAATCAAGAGAAGAAACTAAAAATGTAATTGAGCCTAGTAATATGAGAGTTAGACCTGAAATAGCAAAAGGATTCCTGTATGATTTAAAAACCTGAAAATCAATCGAGATAAAAGTAAACAATGCTACAAAAATTCCAAGTGTTTCAATTATAGTTAACTTTTGATTTTCAATCTTATCATCCTGCTTTTGAAATTTCTTTTCATAATAATCAAAAAGCGCATCCAAATTTGGCGATCCGCCAACTCCACCCCCAGGAGGAGAATAGACTACGGTACTTTTAGTATCAACTTCGTTAGGTGTTTCCTTTTCCATTTTGTCAATCATTTTATTTTGAAACAATTTCAATGGTTATTTCATCCTTGGGATTGCCATCCACTAACACCCTGATTGAATATTTTCCTTGTTTCGAAAAAACAAAACCCGCAAAGCTAGATAGAAAATTTGTCGAACCACCGTTTTCTTTGATCTCGACATTATCATTCTTAACACTAGCTGCTATTTCCCCGTCAGGAGAAATTATTTGAATCTCTTCCGAATAAACACCTTCATCGCCAGTCAAACCAACAACAATAAAAAAAATAGGATAAACCGCAGGCAGACGATTAAACCTTATTTGATTAAAAATTCCAATGACACTTAGTTTGCCTTCACGAGATATAGAAGCATTCTCACAAACATGTAAAAAATTTAATTTAACATTTTCCATAAATTTATTTTTAATTTTTATAGCTTACCCTCAGCAATAGCTCTTAATTTATCCACAGCTGGAGTGTTGTATATAAATTCAAATTCAGACGAAACTTTCCTAAGAATAATTTCTGATACAAACTTCATTTCTATTTGAATTTCTTCCTGTTGCTGAATTATCTGTGATGAGCGTTCTTCTCCTTTTGAAATTGGTTTTGCTAAAACCTGATCATTCTTTTTATCCGAAATTTTCTGAATCACAATATCAAGATATTCCGCAGAAGAATAAAATTTACTAATAGTATCTAATTCCGTTTCGGCGAGATCATTTATAAACAAATGTATATTTTTGTGCCAACTGTTTGTAGGAAGATTTCTTATAGACAAGGGATATACATGGTCTCTTTCTCTCGCCTTTTTTATTTGACCTTCGGCAAATCTAATTTCTTGCACGATTAACATTGCTGCATCTGCTTTATATTCCTTTTTCTGCTCTTTATAAATATAATATGCAACATAACCAGCAGATAAAGTTATTAATGCTATAAAAAAATTTGAATTTAAAAATTTTATTAAAAATGGTTCCCAATTAAATTTGCCAATCAAATAACTTAAAACCAAAATTAAAATTATCCCTCCAGCAATAACTTTTCTATTGAGCCAACTGTATTTCATACTTTATTTCCAACCTTGCCCAATCACTCTCCAAACAATCTGCATCTGCGGAATATTGATCATCCCTTGCGGAGTTTGCTGAGCAATGGTTTGTTGCATTCTTTTAAATTCCATATTAATTCCAAAATGATTGCTGATTTCCTCGCTTTCAACATAAGCAATCTTATATTCCTTCCTACTTTCCTGATTTCCCTCTCCAATTTCCATTTCCGGATTCCAGATTGTTGTCATATTCATTTCACTATTGTACTCTTCATAAATTTCCGTCATCAAATCTGAAAGTTCTTTATCAGCAAAAACAACCGATTTTATGCCAAGATCTTCCTTGGCTTCTTTTCGTCCAATGTAGTATTGATGCGAATAAAGTTTTTCCGTCAAAAATTCAATCACTTTTTCAATTTCATCTTCTTTCATCGGTTCCTTTTGACTTTTGAGCAATCTTTTAGCCAAAATCTTAATCAAATTGTGCGTTCGATTAACATTCCCCAATGCCAAAGGATGAATTGACGGAGTGCTTTCCACAAATTTATTGAATATTTTCGTCAGTTCTTCATCGCTTTTTATTCCAAACTTATTTTTTGCCAAATCAAAATAACTCATTACCTCTTCTACAGAAATCGGAATTTTGTTTTGCGGATTTTGCGGATCTTGAGGGTTAAAAACATTAGCCGTTGAAGGATCAATCGGCGAAAGCTCGCTCATATCGCTCATTACTATTTCATCCGCTCCCAAAGAAATCATTGTCGCAGCGCTATGTGCCTTATATGGAATAATCACTGAAAAATGATCGCAATATTCGCGAATCAAAGAAACCAAACGCCAAGGAACAAGAGTATCGCCTCCAGAACTATACAGAACCAAATCAATTTTTTCCTGTTTTCCAATTTTTCGAAGCTGACTGCTAATAATCGGTATAATATCCATCGCCACCCGAGCATTAACCGGTCCTTGCCTGTCGCTAGTTATGTAAGTTATAACCTTTGATTTTCTTTTTTCCTCAATTTTTTTTATAATTTCTTGTGTTTTCATAAACTTAAATTTAATGATAATTATTTCACAGTGATATTATAACACTTAATTTCATCCTTTACAACGTTCCTTTGTGGATAACTTTATTTCTTATAAACTGTAAAAAATGGTAACTTATCTAGCTCGATATAATTAAACATCCCATTTTCCTTATTTTTCGCCATAAGTTTAGACTAATTTTTCTTCTTTTAAGCTAATAAAACTATTTTTTGTCACAATAATATGATCGACGATTTCTATCCCCAATATCTTCCCCGCTTCCTTGAGGCGCATGGTTATTTCCAGATCATCTTCAGATGGCTCAGGATTATTCGAAGGATGATTATGAGCCACAATGATTTGCGCTGCTAAATTTTTCACTGCCGGCTCAAAAACTTCCCGCGGATGAATCAAGCTAGCATTCAGCGTTCCGATAGAAATTGTTTCTTTGTGGATCAATTGATTTCTGGCGTTGAGAAATAAAGCGATAAAATGTTCTTTCTTAGCTGTTCTTAATTCCTGAAGCTGTGCGACTGCATCTTTAGCTGAATTGATAGTTGGTAAATTATTATCCTCGACTTCCAAAGCTCTTTTGGTTAATTCAAAAGCCGCCAGCAATAAACACGCCTTACTCTGACCGATGCCTTTAATTTTTGATAAATTTTCAAAATCAAGTGACAACAATTTCTTAGTAGGAAATTTTTGCAATATTTCTCTGGAAACATTCATGACATCCTTACCCTCAATCCCTGTTCTGAGTAAAATTGCCATAAGTTCACTATCCCGAAGATTTTTCACTCCTTTTTCAATCAGTTTTTCCCTTGGCATTTCATGTTTTGGAAGGTCTTTTATTTTTGCCATTTTTTATTTTTTAGAATAATAATCTTTAATCATTAAGCCACCTTTTACTTTCTTGACTACAACTTTCTGCCTTTCCCGCCAGCCGAGATCGCGGACAAGTTCTATCGGCAAGGTGAGGCCGATGCTTCGTTTCCCGATCCGGGTTAATTTGCGTATTTCCTTATCTTTTTCCATAGTTTTGTTTTGCTACTTACCTTGTTACGTAACAATTTAATTACTCTTCAATTTTACCCCCATCCCCCCTATTATTCAAGCCACGAAAAAACCCCGATAAGTATCGGGGTTTTCATAATTTCCTGGTTATTTAAGCAGGATCAAGATTAGCCCGACCATACGCTCTTTATCTTTTGGTCTACTTTCCGCCACCAAAAGAGTCAGGGCTGTCAAAGCTTCCGGAGTTAATCGGCGAGTATCTAAAATTTTGGCCTTGCGCAAAAACCAAACGAAAGCAAATGCTCCGCTTCGCTTGTTTCCATCGACAAAAGGATGGTCTTTGACCATAAAATACAAAAGATGTGCCGCCTTTTCTTCCAAAGTCGGATATAAATCTTTTCCGCCGAAGGCCTGGAAAACATTTCCCACAATTCCGGCTGCATCGCCTTTTGTCCTTTCAGTCCCAAATAATTCACTTGCCTCTTTTTGGGAAATCAATTCTTCCCTAAATTTTAATAATATTTCAGAGATATTGTCTGCAGTTATTCTGACTTGCTTTTTTGTCGCGCCAATCTTCGGTAAAGTTTCTTTATCATAGGCATCCAGTGAAAGCCAGGTTGAAGCGAATATCTTCATAAGTTCCAGGGCATCCTCCGCTCTGACTTTTCCGCCAGAAGGCAAAAGCTTTTTGACGTCTTCGACGGCTTTGAGAAAAGCTTCATAATTTTTGGCCAATTGTTTTTTGTTCAACGTATAGCCTTCCAAGATGTGCTGGCGCAGGGTTTTGGTCGCCCATTTTCTGAATTCCGTCGCCTTCTTAGAATTCACCCGATATCCGACGGAAAGAATCATGTCTAAATTATAAAATTCGATTTCTCGTTTTATTTCCCTATTGCCTTCTTTTCGAACTGTTGCAATTTTTGCAACAGTTGATTTTTTTGCTAATTCTCCATTACTAAAAATATTCTTTATATGCCTAGAAATACCGGATTTATCAGCTTCAAAAAGATCCGCAATTTGTTGCAAATTGGCCCAGATCGTTTCACGTTTAAAATCGCCCTTGAGTTCGATGGCACCTGATTTTCCTTGGTAGATAATAACTTCTTTTTCCATTTTTTTATTTTAGGTTGTTATAATGATACTATATCACTATTTTAATCATTTGTCTATCGCCAGCTGTGCATAACCCCATTTATTATTTGCTACAAAAAACAGACCTTGAGCCCGTTTTTAAAATATTGAAAAGCAAGCAATCAAATTATTTACAAATACTTCACGAATTTATTTTTCTTATCCACTAAGATTTTTTTAACCTTGAGAGGCTTGCCGGTAAGTTCGAAGCCCATAATGATGACTTCTTCCCCTTTTTTGATGAGGTGCGCTGTGGCACCGTTCATGCAGATGATTCCCGACTTCTTTTTGCCGGAAATTATATACGTTTCCAGCCACGCTCCGCTGGTATTACTCACGATCAACACTTTCTCGCCCGGCCAAAGTCCGGATTTTTCCACCAGATCGCCATCAATGGTAACACTGCCTATATAGCCCAGATTGGCTTCGGTAACATTGGCTTTATGAATTTTCGAACGTAAGACAAATCGCATAATTTTGTTATTATTTAAATTATCCTGTGACAATCTGCCTGTACTTCAATTCTATTCTTATTTCCGCCTTATTTCAAGAAAAAGAAAAAGGAGGAAATCCGCGCTACGAATCTCCTACCTTCTTTTTTGCCGTATTTTTTATTATTCCAGTTCTAATACCAGCTCTTGTCTGCTTTTCCTTTTGGTTTCCATTCCAGAATCTTGTCGGTTTCAAGTTCTATTTTGTCGGCTCGGCGAAAATTTCTGATCTGTTTTTGGTTCACAATCGGATAATGCCTTATCTCGTCCAAAGTTTCGGGAACATAGTCAATTTCTTCTTTAGTTGTCATCCAGCCCAATTTATCAAATCTCTTAAGGCTAAGAGGGACCGAATAACTGCGCAAATTCTTTCTCCCTTTTCGATCATAATATTCATGAAAAAAACTCATCGCCAACTCTCGGATGGAATTGTAGACTGGTTCCCGATAGCGAAGAACCACGTGGTTAGTTTTGGAAATAGCGCCCCATTTACCATATTGCTGGAAAACCGCTATCACATGGTCAAAATCATATTTATTATCCGCCTTGAGATCCACAAGAAGCGGAGGATAGCCATTGAGGCGTAGAGCCAAAGCTGCCAGCGTCGCTCCCTCCACGCAGTGGCAGATTCCTTTTTCCAAAACTGTCATTGGAGACAAACTGGTGTCCTTGCCGTCTTCCTCAAAATTCATCGGCATCTTATTCAAAAAATCCTGAATCTTCTTGGGAGTATTCAATTTTTTCAAAATTTTTAGTTCCTTTTTTTCTATTCCAAACATTTACTCTATTATTACTTACAAGACTTACGCGTTTGGCTATGATAATCCGCTTTTCGGAGGCGCGATTCTAAATTTGTCCGTTATCGCGCTGAAGTAGCGGGATTAGCAGAGGCAAATGCGTAAGTCCTAACTTATTATATTTCCAGATTACTCTCCTTTTCCGTTTGTTTCAATACATTGTACAAAAAACTGGCCCCGCAAAATGCGAGGCCAGCAGAAAGAACTAAATTTTCGTTTTGACTATAATACTGCTTCTTTGGCAGCTTTGGCTAATCGGAATTTTACAACAGTTTTGGCAGCAATTTGAATTTTTGCTCCAGTAGCCGGATTGATTCCAGCTCTTGCCTTCCTGTTTGCTTTAACCATTTTTCCGAATCCTGGAAGAATAAACAGACCGCTCTTTTTGACTTCAGAGTAAGCCATGTTTACGAGTTCTTCCATCAGCGTTGTCACGTCTTTCTTCGCAAGACCGGTCTTTTCGGCCAGTGCTGCCATAAGCTGTGACTTGGTCATCTTCGCCATAGTTTTTTTATATTAAATTAATTAACTCCCCTATGATATAAGATTGTAGCACACCCTCAAAATAAACGCTAGTGTTTTTGGGCTATTTTAAAAATCTTGTCAACCCCAAACCAAACCAAGCGCTTTTTATCCAAAAGAATATTCGTTCAAACAAAAAAAATTAGTTTGCGGTTAGGCGTGTTGGCCGACTTGTTCTCCTTTAACTTTAGCCAATTGAAAAGACAACACTATGGCGTAAACAGAAGAAATTCCTACGATTAAATAAACAATCCTAGACAAAATTGACATATCCCCGAAAATAGCCTTAACCAAATCGAAACCAAAAATTCCAACCAACCCCCAATTCAAACCCCCGATAATAAGGATTATTATGGCAACCCAATCCAAAGAATTTAGGTTTTTCATATCATTTCACCTCCTTTCAATTTGCCTTACTCTCATAATATAATACCTCGAAAAACTCAAGAAATTTCTCTGTTTCTAAGAAATAGATTCAGTCCTTGAAAAATACTCTTTTCCCTGTTAATATTGAACTATTATGATAAAAGAACTTCCAAAAAATTATAATGCGAAAGACTCTGAAAAAAAATGGCAGGATTTCTGGGAAAAAGAAGGGATTTACAAATTCGACAAGAATTCAAAAAGTCCTGTTTTTTCCATTGATACTCCTCCGCCGTACATTAGTTCTGATTCTCTCCACACCGGACACGCCATGAGCTATACTCAGGCGGAAATTATTGTCCGCTACCACCGGATGAAAGGAGAAAATATTTTCTATCCGATGGGCTTTGACGATAACGGCCTTCCAACAGAAAGATTTGTGGAGAAAAAATACAAAGTGGATAAATCAAAAATCACCCGCCAAGAATTTGTCGAACTCTGCCTCAAAGAAACTCGAGAAGGCGGAAAGAAATATGAAGAACTTTGGAGAAGATTGGGGCTTAGCGTTGATTGGTCGCTTCTCTATTCCACCATCAGTCCTTTAGCACAGAAGATTTCCCAAAGATCTTTTTTAGATTTATATCAAAAAGGAAGAATCTATCGAGCTGATCGGCCAACGCTTTGGTGCACTACTTGCCAAACAGCGCTCGCTCAAGCCGATCTTGAAGCCGAAGAAAAAGACAGCCAGCTAGTCTATATTAAGGCTCTAGCAGAAACCGGCGAAGAATTGGTATTCGCCACCACGCGTCCTGAACTTCTTCCGGCTTGCATGGGGATTTCAGTTCATCCCGAAGATAAAAGATACAATCATCTTATCGGAAAAAAGATAAAAATGCCTCTTACTAAAGCAGAAATAATCTTGACAGCCGACGAAGCTACGGATATGGATTTTGGAAGCGGTGTGGTTTACTACTGCAGTTTTGGAGGAAACGAGTGTATTGAATGGCTCTCTCGACACCCAGAAGCTAAACCAATAAAGCTTCTTCTTCCCAACGGAAGATTTTCAGAATTGGCCGGAAAGTATGAAGGCAAAAAATCTCTTGAAGTGAGAAAAGAAATAATTGAAGATCTGAAGGAATCTGGCGCTTTAGTAAAATTAGAGCCGACTAAACATGCTGTTTTTGTCCATGAGCGATGCAAAACCGATGTCGAATATATTAGGACTAAACAATGGTTCGTTAAAATAATAGACCTTAAAAAAGAACTCAAAAAACGTGGCGAAGAATTAAATTGGTATCCGAAATTTATGAAAGCTCATTTGGATAATTGGATTGACGGGCTCAAATGGGATTGGTGCATTTCCCGCGATCGTTTTTACGGAGTGCCATTTCCTCTTTGGCATTGCCAGGATTGCGGAGAAATAATTTTGGCCAAGAATTCAGAGCTTCCCGTCGACCCGAAGGAAAACCTCCCGAAAAATCCAACCTGTCCCAAGTGCCAAAGCCGGAACATCAAAGGCGAGATGCAAGTGATGGATACTTGGATGACTTCTTCCACTACTCCCCTCATTAATAATCATTGGAAAGAAAATGATGAAAGAAATATCTATCCGATGAGCGTTCGGGTGCAGGGATTTGAAATAATCCGCACTTGGCTTTTTTATACTTTGGTCAAAGCGCATCTCAACACTGATTCCATTCCTTGGAAAGATGTGATGATTTCCGGCTGGGGACTGGCCAAAAACGGAGAAAAAATGAGCAAATCGCTCAATAATTTTGTTACCACAGAAAGCATGCTGGAAAAATACGGCGCCGACGCTTTGCGCTTCTGGTCCTGCGGAGCCACCCTCGGAATGAACCTGCGCTTCAGCGAGGATGATATGCGCGCTGGACAGAAACTTTTGACCAAGCTTTGGAACGCCACCCGCTTTGTGATGATGAACTTAGAAGATTACAATCAAAACACAGAGTTATCAGAAAAAGATCTTGAGGAATCCGACCGATGGATCCTGGCCGAATTTCAAGAGCTGATTGAGAATGTCACAAACCAGTTTGAAAATTATGAATTTTTCAAAGCCAGAAATCTGCTAGAGCACTTCTTCTGGATCAAGTTTGCGGATAATTATATCGAGCTGGTAAAAGGAAGGCTTTATGGAGAAAATCCTGACAAAAAGTTATCGGCTCAGTTTTCCTTGTATCAAATAATTTCCAACCTGATCAAGCTTTTTGCTCCTATTCTTCCTCACATTTCCGAGGAGATTTACCAGCAATTTTTCAAATCTGCAACATCGATTCATCTAGAACAATGGCCAGCAACTAATTCTGAACTAAAAGCTGAGAGCGTTTCTGAAAATGGGAAGAAGCTGCTAGAAATTATCGCTGAAATCCGGAAACTCAAAGCGGAAAAAGGCTTGAAGCTTAGCGAATCTTTCAAACAGTTGGCCATTGAATCAGACAGCGATTTTGCGGAGAAAATAAAAGGAGATCTTCGAAATCTTTCCCATGCGGAAAAAATAGAATTTACCAAATCGAAAAAATTAAAAATAGAAATCAAAAAATAATTTCATGAATATTCTAAAATCATTTTTTCTTGGAATTCTGGGAGCACTAGGAGCGTTAGTTTTGGAAATAATAACCCTGAGCTCCCCTACTTCAATGCTTACTGACACAGAGACAATCTCCAGGGAGATCACATCTTTCGGCTACTTTTTTTTCCTTGCCATCATAATTGAAGAATTTTTAAAATATTTATTAGTTTACAAAGCTATCGCCAAAACAAACGCAGGGAAAAATATTGTCTTAAACTCTTTATTTTTTGGTTTTGGTTTTTCTATGCTGGAGATGTTTCTTATATACTGGAGCTGCCAAAATGGATCTCCCTTGGACTTGATCGGACTTTCTGGAATAGTAATAATTCACATCTCAACCGCAACACTGATGGGCTATTTCATAAGCAAAAATACCGTTAATTTCATTTCTGGGCTATTCTTCGGTTTTATCCCCGCTTTTCTAATTCATTCAGCCTATAATATTCTCAAAATAAGCGAAATTGCGCGCCAAAAGGAAATTACAATCATATTGTTAGCATCATTAATTTTTCTGGATATTTTCCTTTTGGTCAAATCAAAAATTGCCTATAATATCGAGTCAATTTAATCAAACCTTGCTTTTTAAGGATTCCTATTTTATACTAAAATAAGTTAAATAAATAATAAAATAAAGATATGACTAAAGTAAAAAAATCTTTTTTGGAAATCCTAACCGGAGCAAAAAAAATAGATGAGGAAGAAAACACCTCGATGCCTATTTATGCTGAAGAAGAAACGGAAATGATAATGAATAATCGGCCCGACCTCATGGCTCAGCCAGAAAGATCACCCAGTTCAAACTCCTGGACAAGCGCAAGCGATGTCGAAGGACAACTCACAATTGATGTATATCAGACAGAAACCGATATTGTGATAAAATCCACTATTGCCGGAGTAAAACCGGAAGATCTAGACGTGGCTATTAACAATGACATGGTTACTATTCGAGGAGAAAGAAAAAATGAAGAAATGGTCGGCAGCGAAAATTATTATTATCAGGAATGCTATTGGGGATCATTTTCCAGATCAGTTGTTCTCCCGGTAGACATTATTTCCGAAAAAGCCGAGGCTTCGCTCAAAAACGGGATTCTCACCATAAGACTTCCTAAAGCTGACATCAATAAGATTAAAAGAATTCAGGTTAGAGGATTCTAGTTTGTTATTTGATCCTACTTCAAAGAGCCGGCCGCTAGATTGGCCGGCTCTTTTCTTTAAGTGAAAATTAAGTTATTCTTAAGATATAAGCCTATGAAAAAGATCAATTTCTTCTATATTTTTGTTTTACTGTTATTTTCGGCCTTGGTGCCTAAAGTTTTGGCTGTTCAAACGCCAACCGCAAGCGTTCCAGCCACTTCTCTTTTTAGCTTTAAAAAATTAATCCTATCAGTAAAGGACCAGAAGGAAACAATCCCCGAGGAACAACTAAGAAATTTCGTTTCAATTGAGCCTACGCTAAAGATCAGCCTAAAAGAAAAATCAGAAATAGAGAATATCCATTATTGCCCCTCTAGCTTAGTACTATGCAGTCTTTTGTCCAATCAGAGACAAATGCTGATGCTGAGAAAAGAGACGAGAACCTCAGCTAACGAAGAAGAGATTAAAGATTTTTTAGACGCTTTGTCTGAGAAATTTGATAAGGATCCGATTGATGCAAAATTCCAAATCGGAGAAAATGGTATTATTGATTTTGCCAATAGTCAAGAAGGAATTGCGATCGATATACCTAAAAGTATCGAGGTTTTATCTGCTAATTTGACCAGTGATGAAGCATCTGAGGAAACTAAAGAAATTTCACTGCCTTATGATATAACTGAACCAAAAATAAAATCTTCCGAGGCTAATAATCTAGGAATTAACACCATTATCGGCGAAGGGTCATCAAACTTCAGAGGTTCTCCGAAGAATAGAATTTTCAATATTAATGTTGCTACGGAAAAATTCAATGGAATTCTTATTAAGCCCGATGAAGAATTCTCGTTTGTAAAAACGCTAGGAGAAGTAGACGGAGAACACGGATATGCTCCTGAATTGGTAATTAAAAAAGACAAGACTGAACCGGAATTTGGAGGAGGAATCTGCCAAGTTTCCACAACAGCCTTCAGGGCTGCCATCAATAGCGGACTGAAAATAACTCTTCGAAGAAATCATGCTTACCCTGTCGCCTACTACAATCCTCAAGGAATGGACGCTACTGTTTATATCCCTTGGCCTGATTTAAGATTTATCAACAACACTCCTAATAATATTTTAATTCAAACCAAAATTGAAGGCACTGTTTTAAAATTCCAGTTTTTTGGCACCAGCGATGAGAGAAAAGTGGAAATTATCGGACCAAAAATTTTAGAAAGAAATCCTGACGGATCAATGAAAACTACCTTCACTCAAAAAGTATACGATAAAGACGGAAACTCAATAATTGATGATGTTTTTAACAGCAGCTATGATTCTCCAAGTAAATATCCTCATCCGGGAGAAGAAAAACTTACTACCAAGCCTAGTGGCTGGTCAAGCAAGGAATGGAAGAAATATAAGCAAACTAACGACATATAAACTTAAAGTTTATTGACTAACGCCTTTTACTTTGTTATCATTTCTTCTGTTGTTTGCAAAATGCGCTGTTAGCTCAGTTGGTAGAGCAGTTGCCTCTTAAGCAAACGGTCGTGGGTTCGAATCCCTCACAGCGCACCAAAAATAAATATTGATAGCATCACAAAGTCATGCGCCCATAGTTCAACGGATAGAACACCAGCCTTCTAAGCTGGATATGAGGGTTCGATTCCCCCTGGGCGTACAAGATGGTGGGTATAGTTCAATGGTAGAACACGGGTTTGTGGCACCTGGGACGAGAGTCCGATTCTCTCTACCCACCCCCTTTTAAAATTTTATAAAAAATGCACCCTTGGCTCAATGGATAGAGCGTCTGGCTTCGGACCAGAAGGTTGGGGGTTCGAGTCCCTCAGGGTGCACAAAAATAAAAGCCTCGCATTGAGGATTTTATCAATTGAAAAGACTACTTGCCTACCAGGGGAATGTTGAAGTAGCGCCACTTTCAGAGGAAGCATCAGAGTTTGAACTGAGCCCGCTTGAATTTTCCGTATCATTCAGGGAGTTTTTCCCCTCGTCTGCATATGGAACAAAAATATTTCTCGTTATCCGAATAGGCTCTTCGTACTTGCTTTTCCTTCTTTCGCTCTCTTCCATAACACTTTTTAGTTCTTTTTCTTTTAATTGAATTCTTTTATCTTGGATATTTTTGTATTGATTTTTTTCTTCGTCTCCCCATTCGGATTTATAAAGAATGCCATACCAAAAATATATTCCAAAAAAAATAATGCCGGAGGAAAAAACCACAAACAAAAGTTTTAAATAAGAATCTAAAAAGACGGAAAAATTAGAAAAAATCTTCTTAAAATTTAGATATTCTTTTTTGAATTTTTGAAAATTCACGTTATTTTTCTTCTAAATAAAACACGCATTCAATTGTTGAATAAATTTTATCTTTATTTTCATCGATAGCAATTTCATTGAGTATGGAATTATTTGCAAATGGATTACTGGCAAAATTCGCAGAGCCTTTCTCAATGTTAGAAATCTTAAAATAAACCGCATCGGAATAGTATTTCATATTTTCTATCTTTTTTATAAATTCAAGAAAGCTGGAATAACTTCCTGATAAATCTATACTAACTTTTATATAGTTATCAGACGCAAGGCTTTCAAGCATAGTTTTGGAATTTTCGCCTTTTCCTTTTTTATCTTGAGTTTTATTATCATTTTTATCTTCTGGCAAATTTATTTTTATCTTATTGCCAGTTTCGTCTGATATTTTTTCGAGTTCTTCTATGAGATTTACTATATTTTCATTATTAAGAGAAATAGAAATGACATCCGAAATCTTCTGATCATTAATCATATCAAACTGCTCTCGAATAGAAGGAAGCTCGGAGAGTTTATCTTTTCTAATTTCTTGATCGGTTAGCTTCTCTTGAATTTTATTGTTTTCATCTTCTATTTTTCCTATCATCGGCCGAGCAATAAGAAAATAGGCTGCTCCGAAAGCGATAAAATAGATAGCTACCGATAAAAAAATTTTGTATTTTTTTAAAATCTCTTTCATTTTTTCTCTGTTAAATGAATCCGCCAAAACTCCTTGATTTAAAAATAAACTCAACTATGTTATTTTTTTAAACAATCTTCTTTTATCTTAAAATTAATTTGAAATCCGACATTCTCTTTCGACACCAAGCTCGAAAGAGGCGTTTCTACATCGGAAAAGCATTCTTCTGCCTTAATATTTTCTTGAAACTTAAGAAAATCATCTCTTGTTTTCGCCTTTCCAGCTAAAGACATGCCGTAGTCCGCAGTAACCAAATCACTAAGATACACATCATCGGCAATGATATCATTGATTTTGTAAAATATCCCCGACCAATTTAAATTATTTTTCTGTATTTTATATTTATACATCGCTTTGGAATTAATATCTTTGAATTTTTCCTCATATTTTTCCAATTCTTCGTATTCTTTCGGAGAATCATCTATCCTAAAGCTATCTCCTATCTCCTGCATCCTTAATTTTAAAGAAAAATTAACTGTCGCAAGAATTACAAAAAATGCTAATATGGGAACGGCGAAAAGAACTTCATTTCTTATGATTTTTAAAAAAGCTACCTTTTTTTTGATTTCTTCCTTCTTATATTCAGGAAGGAGATTGAGATAAATTCTCATAAATATAACCCCTTTAATGCCAACCCGATAGCCGTTGAATATTGAACCGATTTATTTTTGTCTATTATGGGAATCTTTTCTGAATATAAAAAGTTGACCCAAGGATTGCCTATTTCTATTTCCCTATTAAGTTTTTTTGAAAGATATGGAATAATTCCCTGCATATTAGAACCGCCTCCGCACATTATTATTCTTTCTACAGAAGTTGAGTAATTTAAGCTGCTGAGATAAAAATCGATCGTCTTTTCCATCTCTGACGATAAACCATCCAGGATCGATTTTACTGATCTAAAGATTACATCTTGTTGGGAAATCGATCCTATTCCATAGGCTATTTTTGTTTTCTCCGCTTCTTCAAAATTTACACTCAGCATTTTTGCAATCGCATCAGTCATCCCGCTTCCAGAAATAGGGATGCTGGAAGTAAAACACGGAATGTTGGCAATGATAATCAAGAGGCTAGTTCTTCTGTCGCCTAAATCAACAACCAAGGAAGCTCTCTCGTCGTCTTCTCTGAGCAAGCTCCTGGCTTGAGCAATCGATTCTATTTCCATCCCTACTACCTCCAGACCAGCTAGTTCAATAGTTTCCAAAAATTGATCAATAACTTTTTTAGAAAATGCCACTACCAAAACACTCATCTTGCCTTTTTCAGAAATAAAATTTCTATCTAGAACCTGCCAATCATAATAAACCTGATCTACTGACATTGGGATATTGGCTTCTATTTCCCATTTTATAGCCTCCTGGACTTCTTCAGTTTTTATTTGAGGAAGATTGATTATTCTGAGAAATGCCTTGGTTTCAGGCAAAGAACAAATAACTTTTTTGGTTTTTATTTTATGAGGGCACGCTCCATTCACTGCTTTTTTGATAGCGTTTACGACATTGTCCTGTTTTATGATCTCTCCATCAACAATACTTCCTTGCGATATATCTTCGGACCCAAAACTTATTACTTCTTTTTTTCCTCCGCTTTCTTTCATTTGGACAACTTTAACCGAAAGATCGCTTAAATCCAATCCGAATGCTCCATAAGAAAAATTAAAAATTTTTTTGTCCCAAATACTCATACAAGCATTTTACCACTAAACAACAAATTAAAAAAATATAAAAATATAAACTATAATCTAAAAACTGATTCATAGCTCTTCCCACAAATCTATGGAATATTCCGTGCCCGTTGGAAAATACGGGGGAGGAAAATAGAGAAGATTATTATCAAAGTTGTATATCCTTTCTCCAAATCCGCTACTTCCGTGAACCATAAAAGGCTGGAGATATGATGCCATGGCTCCATTAAAAGTAATTGAATTTTTACTGGTAAAATTCTGGCATATTCCCACCTGTCCGGATGTAGCAATTAAAGCTGCATCAGCAATAAAATTATCGGGACAATCTTTGATAACAGTGATATTGCGCCTAGCCACCAATCCTATTATCTCGCTTCCATCGTAATTCGTATAACGGATATTGCTCATCCCGATGTAAATATCGGATTGGCTTCCTCCTGCCGCTATAGTGACTCTTTTGTTGTTTATAGTACCTTCTACCCAAACATTATCATTCACATAGATTACTCCGTTATCAGGAATAGCATAATTACTCAGGCATTCTCCGCTACAAGTTGAGCATGTTCCTTCCCCGCTGTTTTTCAAATAATTGTTAATTGAACCGGAATTTTCCCAATAAAAGTTAACTGTGCAAATGTCATAGGTGCCATTGGTCTTTAAAATAATCCTTCTTCCAGCTCCAGTTGAATCAAAATATTTTCCATTTCCCTTGGAAGTAGCTTCTTCCATAGTCGTAAAACTGGAGGAGACGCCGCTAAAAGTTATTCCTGAAAGCGGAAATTCCCTTCCGGCCACAAAAACATCGCTGCGATCCGGAACAGTTCCTTCTGGCCAATTGCATCCGCTGGGAGCATCGGGATCAGCCGGAACTTTGTGAGTATGAACGCCAAACTCTTTGCTGTGACCCCCATGGGAAGGATCGTCAAAAGAACATGGAAGCGCACTTACGATATTATAGGCTTTGCCATCAAAACGTATCCCGGTATTTGAATGCGTTTTCCCATAAATCTCGGCTTGATCTCCTACATTGATAAAACTCTCGCTTAGCATTGCATATTCACTCCAAGAAGGCCTTCGAAATCTCACCTGGACTATTCTTTTCATATTCGGTTCTTTATACGTCCATCCAACCGATTTAACGGTTACAATAGTTGATCCTGGCTCCGGAGCAGTAACTTCAAGCTTGTATTTTCCTATTCCTTCATAATCTATTTCTGGATAAGGTTCCGAAGTTCCCAGAGCCGTTCCTCCTTGCCAAAAATTTTCAAGGTCCAAGGGCGTCTTTCCGGAAGTTTCATAGGCTAAATACCAGCGGTAGTAGTAAGCTCCGGCTTCAGCTATTTGAAAAGCTTCTTCTTTTTCTGCCCGGTTAAAACTAAACTTCAATTGAGAAACAACGTATCCCAGCATAGATACCAAAATAATCATAACAACAGTTATGATAACCAAGGCATAAGCCAGAGCCGAACCTCTTTTATTTTCTTTAATTTCCGATTTTGTCATAATCATTAAGATTTCTAATTTCTACAAAAGACTGCATTTTAATATTATCCGGAGCCCTGTCGGGGTTTATGTTTATTTCCAAATATATTTTCATTAGCCGGACATTTGAAATTTCCGCCGGGGTGCTCATTGGGTTATCTTCAGAATCTCCAGGATAATCTTTATTGTAATAATAAAAAATCGGCGTATCCTCATCGTTTACAATAGAATTAGCGATAATGGCTGTTGTCTGATCTCCAGCAGGATATGTTTTGGGTATTGTGCCAGTAGGATCTCTTATTCCCATTAAAATATTTTGATTACTTTTATAGAGATGCACCCTTTCTGTTATTCCATCTTTGTCATAATCAGAATAAATGACGAGATCGTTGTCATCGGCTGATTTTATTGGATAAGAACCATTGTCAGCTTGTCTGGCCCCGCGAATATAATTCATTGTTCTGCTTAGACCCTGAGAAACTGCCATAGATGACTGCCCCATTTCCAATGCATACGAGTTAGTTCTCCAAACCCGGGAAAAAAGAAGAGTAAATCCTTCCATTCCAATACCAAAAATTGCTATGGCCACCAACATTTCGACCAGAGTAAGTCCTTTTTTGAATTGTGCTTTCTTTTCAAAAATCATTTCTATGAAGCTGACAAAGTTACTGTTTCTATTTTTAACTGACTTGTGCTAACTGTTGCTTGGAAATTATTATTTTGAAACCCATCAGCTGTTATTTCAAGATCATAAGTTCCGCTGGCAAATAAATCGCTTGCAGTCGGGAAAAATGCCTTTCCTTCACTTGTCGATGATTGCGTAGCGTCATATCCGCTGGCATTACTTAATTTTACCTGTGCTCCGGAAATCGGAGAACCGTTGATATCTATCACTTTGACCAAAATAGAGGTATCGCTCCTACTGGCCAGCTTGACTTTAAAATTAAGCGATTGATCAGGGGAAAGGCTAAATTGCAAAGAAGGATCGACTGATATTATTTCATAGTTTGCGAGTGCGGATCCAACAAGAGAAAAAATATAGTCTCCCGGACTTGTTGCGCCAAAATCTTTTTCTCCATCCTCGTTAGTTTTTTCATCAGAATCAAGATTATAAACAACGTTAAAAGGATCTTCCGGATATTTTCCTATTTTTTTCCCTCCGATCAGATGAAAGTCTATATTAGACAAAGATTCTCCCAAATAATTTTCAGTAGAAACAGTCAGATTTTCTGCCAATTTATTTTGAATAATATAAGCTACATTAACCTTTCCGTCCCCAGTAACGACAGAGGCATAAGGAAAATCAGGAATATATGAAGTTATTGGATACGGAGGCATCGTGCTAACCGTCTCATACCCTGGCTTGCTTACTATAATTTCATATTTTTGAATTGAATCATTAATATTGCTTCCCATAAAAACCGCGTAACCGGAATTGTTTGTATCTTTTGCGGTATTCAGCCCAGTCTCTGAATTCTGCACCTGAACATAAGAGTCAGGAACCCCCGTTTCTTCTCCTTGGTCGCTATAAACATCTACTGAAAGTATGCCGTCTCCGGGATGTTCAACTTCCCGTCCAGGAGGAGGAAATAAAGAAGAAAGAATCACGCTCCCACTTGACAAGCCGCTATTACTCCAGGAGGCAGTGATAGTAACTTTTTTATAATCAGCCCACCAGACAGAATCATTTTCAGCTATTCCATCGAGCGAATCATCCACATATTCAACTAATGTATGGACGGCATATTGCTTGGTATTCTCAATAACGTTTTCATCTTGGGAAATGTTTCCTTCTATTTCTCCTCCAGTTGTTCCAATATCATCATATTTTAAATTCCTTACAGTTTCCATCTTCTCATTGGCTAAAGCAATCGCGCCTAAGCGATTTTTAGCATCTTGTATGTATCTGGTACCAACAGATATTACGGAATAAAAAGATAATGTTACCAGTACAAAAATAAAAAGCAAGACTAAGGCCTCAATTAGAGCGAACCCATTACTTTTTGTTTTTTGGATTTTGTTTTTCAATATTTTATTTTATGCTATCCATCATACTATACATCGGCTGAAGCATAGAAACCGCAAAAACACCTACCGCCGACCCAATGAGCAACATCAGCACAGGCTCGATAATGGAAGACATATTCTTGGTAATTTGATTTACTTCTTCCTCATAAAACTCAGCTAGCTTTAGCAAAACCGACTCTATTTTTCCTGTTTCCTCTCCCACTTCAATCATTTGAGGAACTAGGGAGGGGAAAATTTTTGGATAGGAAGAAATAATGGCGCTAAGACTGACGCCTTTCTGTATTTTCTCTATTCCATCATTGATAGCCTCTTTATAGAAATAATTTTCCAACGTGTCGGATGAAATTTTCAGCGCTTCTACCACCGAGACTCCGCTTTTTAAAAGTGAACTGTAAATTCTGGCAAAACGAGCGCAATTTATTTTTATAACGAGATTTTTAATAACTGGCATTTTTATCGACAAAAATCCAAAAAACTTTTTTCCTAACTTTGAACTCCAAAATAATTTTAAAAATACAGCAAAAGAAATAAAAAGAATAACGACTATAATGCTATGATTTCTCATAAAATCGCTCGTTGCGATTAGTGCTTTTGTTGTTGAAGGAAGCTCTACATCCATATCCTTAAAAACACTGGTCAGTTTTGGCAAAATAAATGTCATCATTATAATTCCTATTCCGAACATAGCTATTAAAATAACTGCTGGATACATCATGGCGCCTCTTATCTTTCCAATTAAGTCATGATCCTTTTCCAACTGAGTGGCGACGATATTTAAAGATTCCTCCAGTGTTCCTCCGGCTTCTCCAACTTTGACCATATTTACAAATAAATCACTGAAAACTAATGGGTATTTCCTAAGACTCTCGCTTAATGTTTCCCCCCTCTCTAACTCTTCGTGTATATCCAAAAGAATTTTTTTAAATTTTTTGCTTTTAGTTTGTATCGATAGATTTTTAACCGCTTTAGAGATAGGAAGCCCGGAAGATACCATAACACTAAGATTCCTGGCAAAAACCATCTTCTCCTTCAAAGGAACGCCTCCAAAACGATCAAAAAAACTAATCCTAGATCCTTTCTCTTCTTTTTCAATAAGTTTTATGGAAGTTACCAAGAAACCTTCACTGCGAAGACTCTGAGCTAAAGCCTTTTCGTCTTTTGTCTCTGCTTTTCCATTTTTAATGGCACCTTCAAAATTTTTGGCTGTGTAGCTGTATTTAGGCATAAAATAAAATTACTCCTTTGTTACTCTGATAACTTCTTCTATTGAAGTTGTTCCTTGAACCGCTTTAGCGAACCCGTCTTCTATCATGGTTGCCATTCCCTTTTCTTTCGCTTTTTTCTCTATTGTCTCAGTTGAAGCTGATTCGACAATTAATTTTTCTATTTCTTCATTGATGCCAAGAACTTCAAAAATTCCGACTCTTCCGCGATATCCTTCATTTCCACACTGTTCGCAACCTTTCGATTTATAGAATTTTATATTTGACCAATCGTCATCAGCTTTTATTATTTTATCAAATTCCTTGCTGTTTTTTAAATATTTTAAGATCCCATCCATATCAATGCCATTTTTTAATGTTTTTATCTCTTTATCCGTCAAGATATACTCGCTTCTGCATTCAGGGCAAAGTTTTCTAACAAGTCTCTGGGCAATGATAACATTAACAGTAGATGCGATTAAAAACGGTTCTGCTCCCATATCTATCATTCTTGGAAGCGCTCCGGATGCGCTATTGGTATGAAGCGTAGAAAGAACTAGATGCCCGGTCATAGCCGCCTGTATGGCTATCTCTAGAGTTTCTTTGTCTCTGATTTCTCCGACCATTATTATATCTGGATCTTGGCGAAGCAAAGACCGAAGCGCCGAAGCAAATGTCATTCCTATTTTCGTGTTAACTTGCGTTTGATTTATTCTGGGCATTCTATATTCAACAGGATCTTCGACGGTGCTGATGTTAACTTCAGCTGTGTTAATAATATCCATAACCGTATAAAGAGTTGTCGTTTTCCCGCTACCCGTCGGACCCGTTACTAAAACCATTCCGTTAGGTTTCTTTATTTCTCTGTGAACTATTTCAAGAGAAAGTCCGGAAAGCCCCATTTTTTCGAGAGTCAACCCCTTGGATGTCTCGTCCAAAAGGCGCATCACTATCTTTTCCCCATCAAAGACCGGCAATATGCTCACACGCAAAGAAAATTTGTAACTTTCATTTTCAATTTTAAACCTTCCGTCTTGAGGCAAGCGATGTTCATCAAGCTTCAAATTAGACAAAACTTTTATTCTAGCTACTAGACCAGAAAGAACCTCTCGAGGAAGAGTCATCGCATCGTGAAGAACTCCGTCTATTCTATAACGAACTACTACATCTTTTTCTTCCGGTTCAATGTGAATATCGCTAGCCGATTGAAGAATGGCGTGCTTAAGAAGCGTATCTATGATTCTTATTACAGGAAGCCCTTGGGCTATTTCTTCCAAATCCTCATCCTTTTCTTTATCTTGCTTTCCCGCTATTTCTTCAGAGCTTTTCTCTATGATATCTCCAAACTCGGCTTTAAGGCTTTTTTCGTATTGCCTTATCACTGATTGGATACTCTCAAGAGTAGCAAGGCATGGCGTTATTTTGAGACCAGTTTTCTTTTTTATAAAATCTATCGTTTGAAGATCTTCCGGATTAAGCATTGCTACTTTCAAATCCTTGCCGGTTTTCTCAAAAGCGACAATGTTATATTTTTTCGCGATTAATTCAGGGACGACTTGAAGAATATCTGGAGAAATAATATTCTTCTTTAGATCAACATAGGGGATCCCCAAGATATAGGCATACAACTTTCGGAGCTCCATATCACTAACAAGATTCTTTTCTAACAGAAAATTACCTAATTGCTTTCCTTCTCTAGCTGCCTCTTCGTAGGCCTCACTGAGTTTATTTTTGTCAACAATATTTGCGTCTAGAATGAAATCCTTCAGACGCTCATTCCCAATTCTCATTTTTTGTGTTTATTTTAAAATATTTTTTATTCAATGAATTCCGAGTATTTCTTTTATTTTCCTGGAAACTTCTTCAAGTTTATAATCAGCTTTTATCAAATATGTAGTTGCTCCCAATGCGATAGCTTTTTCTATATCATTTAAGCTTCCTAGGTTAGTCAAAAGAACTACTGGAATTTTTTTTGTTTTTTCATAAGATTTCAACTCCTTAAGGACTTCAAATCCATCTTTCCTGGGAAGAATAATATCGAGCAATATCAGATCGGGGGTTTTTTCTTTTCCCATCTTAACGCCTTCTTCTCCATCTAAAGCACAAAAAATTTCAAATCCTTCCTCGACCAGGAATTCTTGAAGAGCTTTTTGAAGAATACAGTCATCTTCAACAATTAATATTTTTTTCTTTTCCATATAATTTTTATTTTGTTAAATTATTTATCGGCAACGAAAACCAAAAATCAGATCCAATCCCTTCAATAGATTTAAACCATATTTTTCCTCCCGATTGTTCAACTATGTTCTTGCTTATATACAAGCCCAATCCAGTTCCTTCGGTTTGATAACGAACTGCGTTATTGCTCCGAAAAAATTTTTGAAACACTTTATCCTGTTGATTATCAGGTATCCCAACCCCGTTATCTTTTACATAAACATTTATGTTTTTATTATCCGCTTCAACTTTTATCTCAACAAATCCTTTTTTTTCAATATATTTTACCGCATTGGAAATAAGATTATCAATAACCACTCCCATTCTTTTTTTATCGCCAATAATTTCAGGAATTTCATCCGGTTTTATGAAATTAATTTCGACATTGCTAGCTTTAGCCAAGATATTATTATTTTTAATAATTTCAGCTATTATATTAATTATATTTATCTTTTCCTTGTTTAGAATAAGTTTTCCTTGATCAATTCTGGCTACATCTAAAAGATCATTAACAAGCCTCGCCATTGTTTCATGAGATTGCTCTATGTTGTTAATTAAGCTTAACTGCTTGGCATTTAATCCATTTCTATGTTTGGAAATAAGAAGCTCTAGCTCCCAGTTCATTTGGGAGAGCGGGGTTTTTAATTGATGCGAAGCTATGGTAACAAATTCTGACTTTATTTTATTTGCTCTGGCTATCTGCTCAACGCTTTTAATTATGATGTTTCCTATTGAAAAAATAACAATTACTACGGCACTTTCACTAAAAACCAAAACTTCAGGAGAATTATAAAAACGAGAAATATAATAAACAACTGCCATTACTATTACTATAAATATTCCCATTAGCATGAATAAGAAACTCGGAGCTTGCCAAACAGAGACACCCAAATCTTTTGCTTCTTTTTTAATGTTAAATTCAATTACAAAATCTTTTAATTTCATTGGGTTTATTGATTTTTTACTACTAAATTATAACACAAAATAAAAAAACAGAAAACACTCAAGCGCTTTCTGTTTTTTGAAAAAAATATATTTGTGATTTGTTAATATTCCTTTCTAACTCGTTTTAATTCGCTATTTCACATCATTCCGCCCATCCCCGGCATTCCTGAACCGCCGCTTCCGCAATCACATTTCTTTTCCGCCATATCAGTTACTACCGCTTCGGTAGTTAACAGCATCGCTACCACCGAAACTGCATTTTCAAGAGCTGTTCTGGTAACTTTTAGCGGATCGATAATTCCAGCTTTAATCATATCAGCTTCATATCTATCTTCTTTGGCATTATAGCCATAATTTACACTTTTTTGCTTTAATATCTCATTAATTATAACTGCCGACTCTTTTTTCCCGGTATTTTCTGATATTTGTTTCAACGGATCTGCCAAAGCTGCTATCAAAGCGCCGTATCCGGCATTAAATTCAACTGTCTTCGGTTCTGTTTTTTTTATCTTTTCGCTCAATTGCCAAGCTGCTTTAGCTAGAGCCACACCTCCTCCTGCTACTATTCCTTCTTCTACAGCAGCTTTTGTAGCTGACAAGGCGTCCTCCATTTTTGCTTTGATATAATTAAGCTCTGTTTCACTAGCTGCTCCTACCTTTATTACCGCTACACCTCCGGAAAGTTTTGCCATTCTCTTTTTGAGTTTTCCTTTTTCATAATCACCATCGGATTTTTTAATTTGATTCTCAATTTGCTCAACCCTGGCATCGATATCATTTTTCTTTCCTTTTCCTCCAATGATAGTGGTGTCATCTTTAGTGGAAATTATTTTTTGCGCTTTTCCCAGCATATTAAGCTCGATTTTATCCAATTTCATTCCTTTGTCCTCAGAAATAACCTGTGCTCCAGTCAAAATCGCAATATCTTCCAACATTTGTTTTCGATTATCTCCGAACTCAGGAGCTTTGATAGCCAAAACATTAAGCACTCCTCTGAGTTTATTCACGACCAAAGTTGCCAGTGCCTCTCCTTCAACTTCCTCGGCGACAATAACCATCTCTTTCTTCCCTTGCTTGGCAACTTTTTCCAAAATAGGCAAAATATCGGCAATAGCGGATATTTTTTTGTCAGTCACCAAAATATATGGCTCTTTTATTTCCGCTGTTTGGTCTTCAATGTTAGTAATCATATACGGAGAAACGTATCCCTTGTCGAAATTCATTCCTTCAACCACTTCTTTGGAAAATCCGAAAGTCTGGCTTTCTTCAACAGTGATTACTCCATCATTTCCTACTTCCTGCATCACGCCGGCAATCATTTTCCCCATTTCTTCCGACTCAGCAGAAATAGTTGCCACCTGAGCAATTTCTTCTTTGGAAGTTATCTTCTTAGAATTTTTTTTAAGCATCTCTATAATTTCATCTTTGGCTTTTTCCATTGATTGCCTTATTCCAATCGGGCTTATTCCTATTTCCACAAATTTTAGCCCCTCTCGAAGCAAGGCTTGGGCAATAACAGTGGAAGTGGTGGTTCCGTCTCCGGCAGCTTCATTGGTTTTGTCCGCTACTTCTTTGATAAGTGAAGCTCCGATATTTTCAAACTTGTCCTCCAATTCAATTTCTTTGGCAATGGTCACTCCGTCATTGGTAATAGCGGGAGAGCCGAAACCTTTGTCTAGAATAACATTACGGCCTTTTGGCCCAAGTGTGGTTTTCACCGTGTCGGCGACTTTATCAAAGCCGATTTTAATCTTTTTTCGCGCTTCCGCGCTGTATTCTATCTGTTTCGCCATAGTTTTAGGGATTTATATAATTACAAATTAGCAATCAAAACGCTTGACTGCTAATACATTCTAGAAAATATTTTGTTTCGTGTCAACCCGGCTATATTTTAAACTCAATCACATCCCCATCTTTTACAATATATTCCTTTCCTTCCGTCCGGAGCCAGCCTAGTTCCCGAGCTTTGCTCCAGGAGCCAGCCTCCAAAAGCTTGTCCCAAAAAATCACATCTGCCCGAATAAATCTGTCTTTGAAATCATTATGAATCGCCACTCCGGCTTCCGGGGCCGTCGAACTATTTTTAATTGTCCAAGCCCGGCTTTCATCTTCTCCGGTCGTCAGAAAGGTAATGAGACCTAAAAGTTTATATGATTCTAAAATAAGTTCGTTAATGTTACTTTTTAGCTCCATCTCTTCAATTTCTTCTTTTGACATTTTATTCAGCTCTTCTTCGATTTTGATATCCAAAACAATAAAATTTTCCCTCTTAGTTAGCTCTTCTGGAATTTTGTAGGAAACCCCGTTAAATAGCTTCGCTCCGACTTCGTCGGATTTAACGGGGCAAGCATTATAAACATATAGGAATGGCTTCATTGTTAAAAGTGAGAGTTCTCTAACGACTATTTTGGCTATTTCATCCTTCGAGTCTATTTCTGATTCAATGGCCAATTTTCCGTCTTCCAAAGCTTTCTTGATTTTTGCAATAATTTCTAGCTTTTTGCCTGAATCTTTAATATTTCCTTTTTTCTCTTTCTCAAATCTCAACTCTCCTTTCTCAACCGTTTCCAGATCGGCCAAAATTAATTCTGTGTTAATTATCTCAACGTCTTCAATCGGATTAACGCGATCATAAACGTGAGCTATGTTAAAGCTTTCGAATATCCGAACAACTTGAACAATCGCATCTACTTCCCGAATATGCGACAAAAATTTATTTCCCAGTCCCTCTCCAACTGAAGCGCCTTTTACCAAACCGGCAATATCGACAAATTCAACAATCGCCGGAACAATTTTTTTGCTCTTCGACATTTCCGCCAGTTTTTCCAAACGAAAATCAGGAACTTTCACGATTCCCACATTCGGCTCAATCGTGCAAAAGGGATAATTATTAATATCCACGGGATTGCGCGTCAAAGCCTTAAAAAGCGTAGACTTTCCAACATTGGGCAATCCAACGATGCCAACTTTCATAATTTTCGATTATCAATGATTAATTTACAAGATTTGAAAATTGTAAATTTCCGGTTTATTCCTTCTTTTTATTATCCTCATTTTCGCCATCTTGTTGCGCCGGTTGCTGTGCTTCCGTACTATTCTGCGATTCTTCATCTTTAAATTTATAATATGCTCTATTCTCTGCCCGAAGATCAACATATTCCAATTTGCTCCTTTCTCCCTGGTCAATTTCTTTATCTAAAAATGTCTTAAGCGTCCTGACACTATCCTCTATTGGCAAAACAGCAGAAAAATATATTTCCCATCCTTCTTCTGTTTTGACTTTAACTTCATCTGCCATTTTTGACCCTGTATGATATTCGCTATTTACTTTTATTCCAGTTTCTCTATCAAGCTCGTCTTTTAATGATATAGCGAATTTAATATAATTATCATTTAATATCTTTTCGCCCATTATTACAGGTTTACCGCTATTGTCAATGATGCTTAAAAGATTATTTTGTTTTATCTCTTCCGATTCAAAATCGGCTCCAGTATAAGCATAGCCATTTTCATCAATTATGAAGCATGGGCCGGCGCTGCACCATATCAGAAGCGATTTTCTTTCGGTAATTTTCACTTTTATTGAATCAGGAAAAATCTTTTCTATTTTTACATTGCTTATTTTCTTGAAACCTCCGAGAAGTTCTGATTTAATCTTGCTATATGGGAAAAGAATAAAATTATTCCTAGAAATAAGATTCAAAGTTTTTTTCGCCAACACTTCATTAATCTTATTGTTAACGTCTTCGCGATTTAATTCGATAGTTCCTTCCAAATAAACTTTTCTTATTTCCAGAAATGGTGAGAGAAAAAGAATATACGCCAGTGATACGGCAAACAAAAGAAAAATAAAACGAAAAATAATCTTTGAAAAAGCATCGTTCGACAAAACATCTTCTTTTCTCTCAAAAAAACTCTTTCTTTTTTTGGAAGCCCTGAGTTCGAGATTCAATCTCTTGTTTTTCTTTTTTCTCCAAAACATTTTCGTTTATTTTCTTAGGACTTATGCGCTTGCATCTTTAAAATTTGATTTTCTCGGATTGCAACAACAATCATATTTCCAAAAATAAATTTTCCAAAACCAATCTGGCATTAGCGTTGGTACTTTTTATTATTTCTAAACTTTTTTCTATTCTTTCTATTGTTCCAAAGCTAAAAAATCCTTTAGCATTGTTGCTTCTAAGAGCTTCCAGTCTGATAATCCACATCCAAAATTCAAATTTTTTTATAGCGTTCATCGTATCAGAAGACATTTTTTCCGCCAGCTTGAACCTTTCATTTACCCCAATATCGGGAAATCTTTTGATATGTTCCAACTCTTTCTTTCTGGCATCAAATTCTTCCTTATTTTCTTTCATTTTTAGCGCCAGCCCCGGACGACCCATTGAAAAAGTTACTAAATCGTTGGAATCTATGTCGCCATCAAACATTTTCTTAATTTCTTTCAAATCTGCTAAAGAAAAATTTATTTTCTGGCACCTTGATTTTATTGTAGAGATAATTTTCGAATCATTGTGCGTTACCAGGATAATAATTGAAGTTTCATTAGGCTCTTCCAGCGATTTTAGCAAAGCGTTTTGAGCAGAAACAGTCATCCGATGGGCATTATTAATGATCAAGACTTTCTTTTTTCCGCTATATGGATACAGGGCTAAATCTTTTTGCGCTTCCCTAATTTTTTCTATTTTGATATCTTTTTCTTTTTTTACTCCCTTTTTTTCTTCAATTTCCGGTTCAATAGTTGCCAAATCAAGCTCATCTTCTTCTTTTCCCGCAAGTGATAATACATCATTTTTAAATATGTTTCTCTCAGAAATTACAGAATTGGCAAAAATTTTTGCCAAAGTAAATTTTCCCACTCCCTCTGGACCGGAAAAAAGATAAGCCTGAGAGATTTTTCTATTCTCTATGGCTTTATTTGATAATTTTACTGCTTTAGCATTGCCGATAAAATTCATTATAAATTTTCAATGATCAATGATCAATTTTCATTAAATTTACAATTATCAATTTTCAAAACTTGAAAATTTAGTCATTGAAAATTGATTGCAAATTGAAAATTGAAAATTACAAAACTTTATTTATAAACTCACCTAATTTTCTCTTAAATCTCTCTTTCGAAAACTCTTTAGCCCTATTAATAATATCCGCTTTATCATAGCTATTTTCTTTTTCAATGAATCTTCTCACTCCATCCGCCAAAACTTCGGGAGTCTGCGCATCGAAAAATTCTCCGGTTTTCCCTTCCTCGACGATTTCCAGTGCCCCGCCTTTTCGATAAGCGATTACCGGCACGTCATAGCTCATCGCTTCAACCATCGTCATTCCAAAATCATCATCCGACGGAAAAATAAAAGCCCTGGCATTTGAATAATATTCAGATAATTTTTTATCGGAAGCCCAGCCCAATATCTTTATATTATTTTTGGCTATTTTTTCCAAATATTTTTTTTGTTTTCCTTCGCCGATTATCACCAGTGGAAGCCCTAATTTATTAAAAGCTTCAACCGCCAAATCGACTTTCTTGTATGGCGATAAACGAGAAACAATTAGAAAAAACTTGTCATCCTGAGTCGCCGCGACGAAGGATCCCGAACAATTTAAATTAAAGCCTGTATTGCTAACACTGGGATTCTTCATTTCGTTCAGAATGACAGAATTGTAAGCCGGAGGATAAATCACCAAACTTTCTCTTCGATAATATTTTTTAATTCTCTCTTGCGTATAGCGAGAATTGGCAATCAAATAATCCGGCCTTTCTGAGGCTAATTTATCCCACATCCGAACATAGCTAAGCAATAATCTGGAAAAAAATCCTCTGATATATCCGTGCGAAAGTTCCCAGACAAATCTCATCGGAGAATGGAGATATGAAATATGAACTGTATTGAGTCTAGTTATAATTCCCTTGCTCCAAGCTCCGGTTGAAGAAATAACCAGATCAAAATCCCGCAGATCAAATGTTTCCGGAACAACCACGAAGGATGGCAAAAGCCACTGGTATCTTTTTCGCAAAAACTTGGGAAACTTTTGAAGATATGAAGTCCTGATTTCTTTCTTGGCAAACTTATCACCCATTTTCTCCTGGTCATAAAGCAAAGTATAGATCGGCGCTTCCGGAAAAATCTCCGCTATCACTTCCAAAACCCTCTCCGCCCCGCCATACTGGATCAGAAAGTCATGGACAATGGCTACTTTTAAATCTTTCTTTAACATAAAATTAAATCAGCAATTTCCTCCCCGCATTTTTCCCAACTGAACCTCTTCACATTTTCCAGTCCTTTATTTATTATATCATTTTTCAATTTTTCCTCCGAAATTAGCTCGTATGTTGCTTCCGCAATTTCTTGCGGACTGTTAGGATCCACTAAAATCGCTGAGCATTTGTCATCCTGAGCCGCCTCGGCGAAGGATCCCGAATGATTGCAAAAAAAACTTTTATTGCTAACTCTGGGATTCTTCGCGAGGCGCTCAGAATGACAAACAATCTCTGGCATCGAGGAAATATTAGAAGTCACGACCGGAGTTCCTACGCTTTGCGCCTCCAAAATTGGCAAACCGAATCCTTCATAAAAACTGGGGAACAGAAACACATCTGCATTTCTAATTAATTCATATTTTTCCTCGTTGCGCACAAATCCCTTTAAAATAATATCACTTTTGTATTTTGTATCTTGAATTTCAGATTTTATTTTTTTAAAGCCATAACCCTTTCCTCCTGCCAAAATCAGCTTATGCGAAATATGATATTTTTCCTTTAAAATCTCAAAAGCTTCAACAATACCGACAACATTTTTTCGCTCTTCAAGACGTCCGATAAATAATAGATATCTTGTATTTTTTTTGTCATTGAAAATTTGATCATTGGAATTTGATTGAAAATTGAAAATTGAAAATTGAAAATTGCTATCATATCCCTCATAGATAACTTTTATCTTTTCCGGCAAAACTTTATACAACTTTATCAAATCATTCCTAGTGTTATTAGACACTGCTATGATAGTCTTTGCCCACCGGCAGGAATTTTTAATCACGCATCGCATATAAATCCTTTCCCAAAAAGAATAGGCCTTGGGACAAAACTCATATTCCAAACCGTGTATTGTAACCACGGTATTATCGGGATGTATGAACGGAATCGTATGCGCCGGAATAAATAAAACATCTGCCGGATGAAATAACAATTCCAGCGATAATCCGATTTGCGTCCATAAATACGGCCATCTAATAACTTTTGTCCTCCAATCTTCAGGAAGCTTGAAATCTATTTGCTGATTCTTGCGGATATATAAAACAACCCGATGCCCTTCCAGTTTATTCATCAGGTTTTTGATTGTTTGATAAGAATATTCTTCGATACCGGTGCGGTTTTTTTGAAAAGCCCGCGAAGCATCAATGCCTATGACTTTCGTCATATCGCGAATATCCGCAAATTATAAACGAATGAATTCGAATACATTAGTTTAACATTCGCGACAATTAGCGTTACTTAGTCATCATTATTGTCCTCTTGTACACTTCCAGATTATCAAGAGCGATTCCGATTCCTTTTATCACGCAAAATAGCGCATCGTCAGCCACATAACATGGGACGCCAATTGTTTTTGTGATAAGTTGATCCAAATTTCGAAGGAGCGCCCCGCCGCCGGAAAGAACCATTCCTTTATCAATCACATCCGCCGCCAGTTCCGGAGGAG
>JBBABD010000003.1 GCA_041657845.1 Parcubacteria group bacterium | reverse complement strand
AAAAAGATTAGAATATGGAACAATGAATACAATAATCTGGAACATTGCGGTTTAAATGGAAAAACTCCTAACGAAATGCTACAATTATTAATAATCAAAGAACCGACAAATGTATGTGTTTAAAACAGAAATTCCAGACAGATCCCTGAAAGAGTTCCACTCCTCAATCGGAATCATGACGATTGAGTTTTCTCTGACATGAGCGTCTAGCTTATTGGCTGCCACATCTGCTCCTCTGGCAGAACTATACCCAAGGGCTCGACTCACTTGCCTCACTTCATCAATTGAAATCGGAATCAAATTCTCTCCATTTTCGTTCATAAAGAACACCCTCCTTGCAATAGATTTTGCCTTAAATATAGGAAAATTTAATATAATTGTCAAATAAATAATTTAATCAAAAGCTTAATTTTGTAATCTATAAACCAGAACCTACAAATTATAAGCTAAACAAAATATGTCAAAAATTCTAGGCATTGACCTTGGAACAACCAACTCTGCGATGGCCGTGGTCATCGGAGGAAAACCGGAAATAATTGAAAACAAGGAAGGAAACCGGACTACTCCATCAATGGTAGCCATTTCCAAAACCAACGAAAGGTTGGTCGGACTTTTGGCCAAGCGCCAAGCTGTTACCAATCCGGGAAATACTTTGTTTTCCATCAAACGCCTTATTGGAAGGCATTTTGAAGACGCGGAAGTTCAGAGAGATTTGAAACTTTTGCCCTACAAAATCGTGAAATCCAATGGAGGAACCAAAGTGGAAATGGGCGGAAAGGAATATACTCCGCAAGAAATTTCCGCGATGATTCTTCAGAAACTGAAACAAGATGCCGAAACGAAGTTAGGTGAAACTATTACTGATGCAGTAATAACTGTACCGGCCTATTTTGACGATTCTCAAAGAAAAGCAACCAAGGAAGCGGGAGAAATTGCCGGACTCAATGTCAAAAGGATTATTAATGAACCGACGGCCGCCGCTCTGGCCTATGGATTCGACAAAAAGAAAGATGAAAAAATAGTTGTCTACGATTTGGGAGGCGGAACCTATGATATTTCTATTCTGGAAGTGGCCGAAGATACGGTGGAAGTAAAATCAACCAATGGAGATACTCATCTCGGAGGAGACGATTTCGATCAAAGAATAATTAGCTGGATTTTAGATGAATATAAAAAGCAGGAAGGAATCGATCTTTCCAAAGATCCTCTGGCGCTTCAAAGAGTGAAAGAATCGGCGGAAAAAGCGAAGATAGAACTTTCAACGGCGATGGAAAGCGAAATTAATCAGCCATTTATTACTACTGGCAACGATGGACCAAAGCATTTGGTAATGAAAATTACCCGAGCGAAATTGGAAGAATTGGTTGGCGATCTGGTGGAAAAAACTTTGGAACCGATGAAAAAAGCTTTGGCGGACGCGAAATTGGAAACCAAAGACATCAATGAAATAATTATGGTAGGAGGAATGACTCGAATGCCGCTCGTCCAATCAACAGTTGAGAAATTTTTCGGAAAGAAACCCAATCTCTCAGTTAACCCGGATGAAGTGGTGGCAATGGGCGCCGCTATCCAGGGAGGAGTTTTGGAAGGAAGCGTGAAAGACGTTCTGCTTCTCGATGTTACGCCTTTGACTTTCGGAATCGAAACATTGGGGGGAGTTTCCACTCCGCTTATTAATCGAAATACCACTGTTCCAACTTCCAAGTCGCAAGTATTTTCTACGGCTGCTGACAACCAGCCGAGCGTGGAAATCAACGTTCTTCAAGGAGAAAGGGAAATGGCCGCTGGAAACAAAACATTGGGAAGATTTATTTTGGATGGCATTCCGCCATCACCTCGAGGCATTCCGCAGATTGAAGTTACTTTTGACATCGATGCCAACGGAATCTTGAGCGTTACCGCCAAGGATAAAGCGACCGGAAAATCACAATCAATTCGAATCGAAGCTTCTAGCGGAATCTCCAAAGAGGAAATCGAGAGAATGAAAAAAGATGCCGAACTTCATGCCGAAGAAGATAAGAAAAAGAAAGAACTGATCGAAGCCCGCAATATGGCGGACACTCTGGCCTACACCACCGAAAAAGCGATGAGAGAAGCTGGAGACAAAATTACCGACGACGAAAAGAAACCGGTCAATGAGAAAATTGAGGAACTGAACAAGGTAAAGAATGGCGACGACCTCGAAGCGATCAAGAAAGCCACTGAAGCGCTTTCCCAAGAAGCTCAAAAGATCGGCCAGAAACTCTACGCTGCCGCCCAGGCCTCTTCCGCAAATACTACAGAAGGCCAAGCAGGCGCTAGCCAGTCCGAAGCTTCAGCGAAGGATGGAACGCCCGAGCAGCCAAAAGAAGCAGAGACAGAAAAAAAGTAGACTTTAAAGCGGAGCGGATTTAAATCCGCTCGCTTTATTCTAATAATTAATTTAAAAAAAATGAACAAAATAAAAATTAAGTATGCTATTGATTTTATCACCCTGGTTTCATTTGTAATCACAGCAATTACCGGTGCTATCATTTTCCTCTTTCTTCCTCCGGGAGAAGGAAATCGCGGAATTCACAATGACTTTCTAGGATGGGGAAGGCATGATTGGGGAGCGGTCCATGATTGGGCAGGAATAATAATGGTCGTCTTCGCCCTGATCCACGTTGCAATGTATTGGAAAATGTTTGTTTGTATGACCAAAAATTTCTTCAAAAAAAATGAGGAATGTCAGATAAGCAAGGAAGTGGAAACTGAAAAGAAATAACACTTTAAGAAAAGCGCGAGATTCTTTCTCGCGCTTTTAAAATGAAAAATAAGACAAAAATATAACAGATAAGACGAATTTATTTTTTAAGCACGGTGGTTATCGAAATTTGCAATCTTTTCAAATGTCGACTTTGGTTTTTGATTTGACTGTTGAATTTTGCAAAAAATATATCGACTGGAAAAGTCGGACAAAAGACCAGATGGAGCAAGCCGCCAGAAGTGGAAGGCAGAACATTGCCGAAGGAAGCCAAGCATCCGCTACTTCTAAGAAAACTGAAATAAAATTGACTAGCGTTGCCAGAGCTAGTTTGGAAGAATTACTTTTGGATTACGAAGATTTCCTGCGTCAAAATCATTTGAAAAGTTGGATCAAAGAAGATCCAAGAATAAAAACGATTCGCAATCTTGCTTATTTGAAAGATAGGTCTTATTCGTCCTATGAGTCTTATCTCAACAATTCCGAGTCTGCCGCCAACATGCTAATTTGCCTCATCCACCAAACGAATTATCTCCTAGACAAACAGCTCGCAAAATTAAGCGCAGATTTCTTGAAAAATGGGGGATTCAATGAAAGATTATATCAAAAAAGAACAAATTACAGAAATAATAAGTCCGATTTGTCTTATTAGTTTTTTTATCTCCCAACCAACCCAAAAACTGGAAGGAATTATCAGAAAATAGGACATAATTTACGCTTGACATCAACACAAAAAGGTGCTATAATCATCAGTTATAGTTCTTTTTATATTTTACGGCAGTGAATAGGAGGTTTTCTGGTTATCTAGCTAAATCTCCTTCTCACTGCCGTAAAATTATATCTCAAAGGGAGGATTCATTATGAAATTATTTGTGTCCATCGAGAGTGACAGTCCAAATAATCCGATTGAGGCGTCAATCAAGAAAGTTGCGTCGCTCTCCAGCAAGAACACACTAGTAGATAATTTCGAGGAGGCAGAGCTAATCATCGTTGATTCGGCGGGAAAGGCATTGAGCATACTCAAGGAAAATGAGGATGCAACAATCGCTCTTTTTCTCATGCCATTGCACGAAGACCAGGGTATCAGATCGCTAAAACGGAACTATCCCGAAAGGATAGTGGTCTGCCAATTGGATGACAAGCATCTACAACCGGGAGACAAATCTCTTGTTCCGTTCATGCTTACCTTTGGAGGTGACCTATGAAGATTATGCTTGTGGACGATAGCAAGAAGCATCGGTTGGCAGGATACGCCCAACTAACTGAAGCCGGGCATGAGGTAATCGTCTTCGCTGACTATTCAAAAGCAGCAAAGACCGTAAAGGACGGTGAGAAATTTGACGCCGCCCTTCTCGATCTCTTGATGCCTGCCGAAGCAGAGATGTTGGGTGGCAAGGGACTCGAGCATCTTGGTCAGTTGATCGATGTAGGATATGCTCTCGCCATCAAGATGGCAATCGAGGGTGTGAAACTGATCGGTGTCGCAACTGACACAGGCCACCATGACCATCCGGCTGGCGCTATGATGGATTGGTTCATCGGGAGAACGATAATGATTGGCGAAAGCAAGGTAATCTTGCGCCACTCGCCGATGAATTCCGACGGCACGAAAAATTGGCTGGCAGTTTTGGAGGAACTGACCAGATAAGATGAACAGAAGTATTGGGCTGCGAAGCAATTCGTAGCCCATTTTATTTATAAATTTTTATATAGTATACGAAGAATAATTTTTCTGCAAAATAAAAAGCGGGAGGGACTTAAGGGAGAGCATCGTTGATGCAAAGTCCCGTTGCATTAAGTCCTCCCGCCGCACTTTTATTATATCAAATAATGCTTAAAATAAAAAATCCTGCAAGGGAGCACGCTGCGTTTGTTTCGCAGAACTTGGCTTTTGCAGGATTCGGAGGTTTTGCCCGTAGGCGGTAATCCCTTATGGGACACCATTTCGCTATTCTCGCAAATATTTAGTTTTAACTAGCTAAACTCTTGCCTAAACATCTTTGATACCTCCTTGTCTAAATTTATAGCATTATATTTGCTTTAGTGTCAACTCCCCCGATTCAGCGAAGAATTTTTTTGTTTGACTTTTTTGAGCATTAGCGTTTAACTTCATTTGTCGCTCAATCCAAACAAGGAGGGGATGCATGACTATCCAGGTTCATGTTACGCAAGGGGACCAATATAAGATAATCGATATTATCTCTAGTGTCGTTAAACATCGGTCTGTAGCTAGCTTGCAGCCCATAATAGGGACAAGGGAAGGCTGTTCCGATGTCATTATTATCTTTGAGCACGTTACGAATGTCGACGAGGTCGTCTGTGAGGCAGAGAAGAGCGGAGCGATACATGTTTCGCAAATTATGACTATCCAGGTTCAGGTTGTGCAAGAGGACCAGGATAGAATAATTAAGATTGTTTCCGGAGTTGTTCGGTTTCGATCAGGAGGTAATTCCAAACAACCCATAGTCGGGACAAGAAAAGACTGTTCGCATGTCATTCTTGTCTATGCGGACGTTGCAAATGACCTAGACGTTATTCGTGAGGCAAGGATAGGAGGAGCAATCCATGTTTCACGAGTGTAGAATGGTTAAATCCCTGAAGGATGCAGTTTTCCCCGGTTTGCTAATCTTAGCAGCCGGGGATTTTTTTATTTTTTCGTCAGTTCGCTTTTTTTACTAAAAAGACTATAATTTAAGAGCTATAACCATTTAATTTAAATTTTATGGAACAAAATAATCCGCAAACCCAAAAAATAAACATCAAAGCGACCGATGAGAAGCTGAAAGGAGAATATTCTAATGTGATGCAGATTATGCATACCAAAGAGGAGTTCGTGATAGATTTTCTGAATGTTTTTCCGCCGACAGGAACACTCAATTCCCGAATCATCGTTTCCCCGGGACATTTCAAACGAATGGTAAAAGCGATGGACGAAAAACTCAAAAAATATGAAACTGGCTTCGGAAAAATAGCAGAATCTGAAGCCCCCAGCTCGATTGGATTTCAGGAAAGGGAATAAAAAAACAAAAAAAAGACAGTTGACAAAAACAAATAGATAATCCATACTTATCCGTTGTTCTTAAGATTACACATAAAAAAACAAGGGGGGATTATGGCAAACAAAGATTACTTTGAAATATTATTCGAAGATATTGACTGCGGATTTTTCAATCTTCCCAGTTGTCACTGGATTCATTTTGGTCCAGAAGGAGTTAGGTCTGTTGATATTTATATCCAGCCTTTCCAGGAAGTAATTTTTCTGAAGCTCCATTTTCAAGACTTTCCAGTTGGTTTTTATTCTCCTGAAAGTATTATGCAAACGATAGGAGACTACTATGAATTTGAGGCGCCAGCTAATCTGCGCCAAGTGTGGGAAAGCACTATTCGCATTGGTAAAAAAATTCTGCCTGAAAAGCTCGGGAAGCTAAAGAAAGAGTGGGGAGAATTGCTTCCCCAATATTTACGTCAATACGAGGAGGAATCCATGATATGGAAAAGATCAATGGGAGAAGTTCCGCTAGTTGCTGACGTGGGGATGATGTCACTGATTTTTCATCTATTTCACGAGGGATCAGAAATAGCTAAGTTGTATCTTTGCCCTCATAAACGACTGTTTATCCTGGAAACATTTGAAAGGGATGAGTTGCCCTATCAGGCAAAAACAGTCGAAGGAATTTCCAGGATAATCAAGGATAGATTCGGGTGGTCAACGCCACCAGGACTCCAAGAAGCATGGGATGCAATCGAAAACTATCCCATCAGTTTCCCAGGCATTGGAGATATTGAGATGGCTAATAGTAAGCTTAGACAGAAGTGGCAAGAATTGATTGCAAGTTAGATTCTAATAAAAAAAACGCGTTAGGGGGGAAGGGGAACTAGATGGATGATTCTAAAAGAAGGGAAAAAGAAGAAAAGGAGGTAGAAGAAATAACCGAAGCGATGATGTGCCTGAGCACATCAGAAAGAGGAGATCAGAGGAAGAAAGGGAAGAGTTAAGAGAAAATTCTTTCTCTTCACTTGGCAGAAATCGTAACCGCGATTTCTGCCATTTTTTTATAAAATTAATCATAATTAGCAGTCCAGACACTTGATTGCTAACTTTTATTTTTTATGCTAGGATATTTTTATGGCTAACGATAATTATTATGAAATTTTAGGCGTGGCAAAAGGCGCGACGGACGACGAGATAAAGAAAGCATACCGCAAGCTGGCTCACAAACATCACCCGGACAAAACCGGCGGGAACGAGGCGGAGTTTAAGAAAATCAACGAAGCCTATCAGGTGCTTTCCGATAAATCCAAACGAGCGCAATATGACCAATTCGGACAAACCTTTGACCAAGGCGGATTTCAAGGCGGACAAGGACAAGGTTTTGGCGGATTTGATTTTTCGGGATTCAATCAGCAAAGCCAAGGCGGTTTCGATTTCCAAGATTTTGGTTTTGAGGATATTTTTTCCAATATTTTTGGCGGGGAAAGAAGAGGAGGAAGGTCTAGAAAAAAAGCGGGGAAAGACATACAAGTTGACGCAGAAATCTCTTTTGAAGAAATGGTAAAAGGCGCCAGACGAAATATTAATATTTACAAAAACGTGGTTTGTGAAAGGTGTCATGGAACTGGAGGAGAACCCAGCGCCAAAAAAGAAACTTGCCCAACCTGCCACGGATCCGGACAAATAAGGCAAAGTATGCAGAGTTTTTTCGGAAGCTTTTCGCAAGTTTCCACTTGTCCAACTTGCCAAGGAGCTGGAGAAACTTATTCGGAAAGATGCAGAAAATGCAGGGGGGATGGAAGAGTTAAAGAAGAAGAAAATATTGAAATAGAAATCCCAGCTGGAATTCAAGATGGACAGACTCTTTCCATGGAAGGACGCGGGGAAGCTGGAGAAAAAGGAGGATCAAGCGGAGATTTATATGTCAACATTCACGTCACTCCGCATCCGAAATTTAAAAGAGAGAAAAATAACATTATTTCCAACGAATACATCACCTTTTCCCAAGCAACCCTGGGAGATAAAATTAATATTGATACTATTGGCGGGCAGCTCAAGATGAAAATACCTGCCGGAACGCAATCCGGAGAAATTTTCAGGGTGCGGAATGAAGGCGTCCCTTCCTTAGACAGACGCGGCCGCGGCGACCACTTGGTAAAAATAATTGTTAATATTCCAAAGCATTTGTCGAGGAAGCAAAAAGAGTTGATTGAAAGATTGAAAGAAGTTGAATAAAATTTCGGGTTTTTTGCTTTAGCTTACAAAAGTTTGATTTTGTGCTATTATAAAGAAAAATAATTCTTTATAAAAAATAAAATGCCTTTTAGATTTGCCGTCTGGCACTATTCTCTCGGGATAAAAAGATTTTTCGAAATCTGGAAAAATTTTATTAGTTACTTCTGGAAACACTTTTCGGTAGCGCTCCTTCTTGTCACCCTAATTTCTCCTTGGAAAAAAGATATCTCAAGAAGCATGCAAAGAGGCCTCCATCCGATTGTTTGGGTAAATAATCTCATAGAAAATATCATAACCAGGATATTGGGAGCAATTATTAGATTTTTTGTCATAATAAGCGCTATTTTCCTTGAAATCTTAACTTTTTTTTCCGGAGCTATCTTGTTTTTAATTTGGCTTATTTTGCCAATAATTTTTCTTGCCAGCCTGATTTCATTTTATCTTTCTTTGATTAACGGATCTGGCTTGCTCCTATGTCTTTCTTCGACGTTTTTTTCCGCAAGTATTATCCTGCTATTTATTTCGATAAGATCATTCAAGATATCCAATGAAAATTATGATCTATCAAATCTTTCGGAAATTGCCCATCAGAAATGGTTTAACCGCGTCTGGAATAGAATAGGTGCGGATTCCAAGGGAATCAATCTGGAAATCCTCAAAAATCAGCAACTTTTAGATGAATATCTTTCAAAGATAAATCTTAGCCGAAATGAATTTGACGCAATTGTTGAATGGGAGCTGAAAAATAAACTCGAGAATGACAGAAAGGGAAGATTTTGGCTGAAGGAAAACCTTTTGTCGGATTCTCCTATTGGGAAATACTGGGCTTTTGCATATACAGTGCATCTCGACAAATATGCTGACGACTTGTCGGATGGAGATTATTCACAGTATAAATATTCAGAACTTGTCGGAAAAGAAAAGGATTTGAGCGAGCTTAAGCTTCTACTCACAAGACCCAGCCAGAACAATATCATTCTTATCGGAGAAGAAGGAGTTGGGAGAGATACGATTGTACATACGCTGGCAAAAAAAATAAGGAGTATGAAAGCGGGAGAATTCTTTAACAAAAAAAGAATTTTAAGCTTTAATCTCACAGAAATAATATCCAAGACAAGAAATAAAAATGAAATTGACGCTATTCTTGGGAACCTTTTCAGTGAAGCAACCTATGCGGGGAATATAATACTTTTTATCAAAGACATCCATCAATTTCTCAAAAACAATCCTCAAAATGAAGGAGAAAATATTTCCGAAGTTCTATCTCAATTTTTGGCATATCCCACTTTTCAAATTATCGGAACAACTACTCCTTCGGAATTTCATTCCAACATAGAAAAAAATGAATCGGTGATGAAATATTGCGATAAGATTACCATAGAAGAAATGAGTGCTGATAATACGCTCAAAGTTCTCCTTTACAAACTTAAAACGGAAGAGAAGAAGCGAGTCATTTTTACATATCAAGCCTTGAGAGAATTAATAAAACTTTCGGAAAGATATATCAGCAATTCTCCTTTTCCGGAAAAAGCGCTTGATATTATGGAAGAAACGATGCTCTACTGGTATAATAATGCCTATTCCAATTTCATAACTGAAGAGGTCGTAAATGAAGCCGTTTCGCAAAAAATAAAAGTTCCGCTGGGAGAAATATCCGAAAAGGAAGGGGAAAAACTATTGGATTTGGAAAATATTCTGCATAAAAGGGTAATCGGACAGGATTTTGCAATCAAGCAGATTGCCGAAACAATGAGAAGAGCGCGAGTGGGAATGGCCAATGAAAAAAAACCCTTAGGAAGTTTCCTTTTTCTTGGCCCTACGGGAGTCGGAAAAACAGAATCTTCCAAGGCTTTGGCTGAGGCCTATTTTGGAGACGAAAACAGAATGATCAGGCTGGATATGAGCGAATATCAGACTCAGGATTCAATTGACAGATTGATTGGCTCCTTATCTTCAGGCAGAGAAGGGCATTTGGTTAGCAAAATAAAGGAAAATCCCTATTCAATCCTCCTTTTGGATGAAATCGAAAAAGCCGATTCAAATATTCTTAATTTATTTTTACAAGTTCTGGACGAGGGAAATCTTACTGACGTTTTCGGAAAAAAGATTAATTTTAGGAATTTGATAATAATTGCCACTTCCAATGCCGGATCAGAAATTATCCGCGAGACTATAAAAGAAATGGCAAAACCCGAGGAAACTCAAGAAAAAGTAATTGATTATGTTATTAAACAAGGCATTTTCCGTCCGGAATTTCTCAACAGATTTGAAGGCGTCATCTTTTTTCATCCTCTTGATATGGAAACCGTATTAAAAATTTCCGAGATGATGCTAGTAAAATACGCGAAGAAATTAAGAAGCAATGAAAATATTTCTATTGAATTTGATCCTGAGATAGCAAAAATTGTGGCGGAGGGTGGATATGATGCAACATTTGGCGCAAGAAACATCGAAAGGTTTTTTCAGGATAAAATTGAAGATAGCGTGGTAAAAGGAATAATCTCTGGAAATATAAAAAAAGGAAGCGAGTTTACCTTCAGGAAAGAGCATATGGAAGAAGGATGATAATGCGTATGTAGTAAGCGATATGGATAACCTTAGAAAATTATTCGATCCGAAATCCATCGCCATTGTCGGCGCCAGTGAAGAAAAGGGAAAGGTAGGAAAAGCGATTTCGGAAAATATTTTGAATCTTGGCTATGAAGGCAAAGTTTTTTTGGTCAATCCAAAACACGAAAAACTTTTTAATCGAGAATGCTATCCCAGCATTGAATCAATCCGAGAACCGGTTGATCTGGCGATCATTGCCATTCCCGCCAAGTTTGTCAATCAAGCCATTCAAAACGGCGGCGATTCTGTTAAAAATTTCGTTGTGATCTCTGCCGGATTTTCGGAAACCTCAGAAGAAGGGAAGAAACTCGAACAAGAACTTTTGGAAATAGCTAAAGAAAAAAAACTGAACATTTTAGGACCGAACTGCCTTGGTTTTATCGCGCCAAAAATAAAATTAAACGCTTCATTTGCCGGAGGACTTCCTAACTTTGGAAATATTTCTTTTGTTTCCCAATCGGGAGCGATTATTAGCGCGCTTTTGGACATTGCCTCCAGGGATAACATCGGTTTTTCCAATATCATTTCCATTGGAAACAAAATGAGTCTAAGCGAAAATGAACTCTTGGAATATCTGGAAAATGATGAAGATTCAAAAGTAATCGGAATGTATCTAGAGGGAATTAAGGACGGAATTAGATTCAAAGAAATCGCAAAAAAAATATCAAAGTCGAAACCAGTTGTAATTTTAAAAGCCGGAAAGACGGAAAAATCTCAAAGAGCTATTTCTTCCCATACCGGAGCTTTGGCCGGAAGCGAGGAGATAATCAAAGCGCTTTTCAAAAAAACCGGGGTCATTCGGGTTGATTCACTGGATGAATTTATAAACACAATGAGATTAATCTCACTGGTAAATCCGCCCGCCAACGAAAAAACAGCAGTTATTACCAATGCCGGCGGTCCCGGGGTTCTAGCTACTGATGCTTTCTCGGGAAAAGAAATAAAATTGTCCGAATTAGATGGCAAGACAAAAGAAAAACTGCGAGAATTTTTACCGAAAGAATCATCAATTGAAAATCCGATTGATCTTTTGGGAGACGCACAAGAAGATCGTTATGAAAAAACACTGGAATCAGTTGATGCAGAAAATATTGGATCGATCATTACTATCCTTACTCCCCAGGAAAACACTCCTTTTGATAAAATCGCCCAAAAAATATCAGCCTTTAAGAAAAAAACCCAAAAAACGATAGTGGCAGTATTTTTGGGCGGAAAGAAAATAGAAAAATCGGTGGAAATTTTGAAGAACAGCAAGATTCCTAATTATACTTTTCCCGAGGATGCTATAAATGCTCTGGATAAATATTACCAATGGGAAATAAACAAAAATAAGATAGGCATACGCGGAAATGCGATAGAAATAGACAAGAATAAATCAGAAAAGGCAGAAAATATAATTAAAAATGCAAGGCTTGAGAACAGAACTGCCTTGTATTTCAGAGAAGCCAAGGAAATAATGGATATCTATGGAATTGACACCATCGAATTTCAAGAAGTCAACGCCGAAAAAGAATTGGAAATAGATTTTCCTATGGTTATGAAAGTGGACAGCGACAAAGTTCTCCACAAAACCGACAAACAAGGGGTTATTTTGAACATAGGAGATGAAAATGATTTCAGGGAAGCTTATCAAAAAATGTCTGAGAATTTTCCTAAAGAAAATATAATCATTCAGCCAATGCAAAGAATTGAAACTGAACTTATTTTAGGAATTAAAAAAGATGAAACTGTGGGGCCGATAGTAATATTCGGCTTAGGAGGAATCTATACTGAAATTTTCAAAATGGTTGATTTTCTTATTCCGTCGGTTACAATTTCGGAAATAAAAGAAACCATTTTAAAAAGTCCGATTAAATTTCTTTTCGAAGAAACGCGAGGCCAGAAAGCATATGACATTGAAAATGTAGCAGATATTCTTCTGAAACTTTCCGTTTTAGCGGAGAATTTGAATGAAATCAAGGAATTTGATATTAATCCGCTGCTAATTTATAATGATGGAAGAAAATCTTTGGCTATTGATGTCAAAATAATAATTTGATAACATAAAATATGGGCAAAAAAATAAAGATACTCATCGTTGAAGATGATGCAAATTTAAGAAACGTGTATTCCGGAACATTTAAAAATGCCGGCTTCGAAGTAATTGAAGCTGATGATGGAATAGACGGATTAGATAAAGCCTCAACTCAGAAACCAGATGTTATTTTTACTGGGATTATGATGCCTCGAATGGATGGTTTTTCAATGGTAGAATCGCTAAAAAAGAATGCCTTGACTTCCGACATACCAATCTTAATATCCTCGCATATGGGCAGAGAGGAAGACAGACAGAAGGCGAATTTGCTTGGGGTTAGATATTTTATTATAAAAGGCTTTACTGCTCCCAAGGAAGTAGTAGAAAAGGTTAATTCTATATTTTCAGAAGGAAAAGAATACCGATTAGAAGTTAACAATTTTTCTATGGATGCGCTAAAATTGGCACAAGACTTGGGACTTAACAATAATTTTCAATGCTTGGAATGCAATGAAAAAATGATATTGAAAATGATATCTGTTAATTCCAAAGATAAGGGATTTGAAGCGCATTTAATCTGTCCTTCTTGCGGATGGCAAGTGAAATAGATATGAATTGGAAAATTAGAGAAAAAGAAAAGATAGACAAGACTGTTTTGCCAAGGCTTCATTCGGTAATTTTAGACATACTTTTCAAGAGAGGCCTTGATACTAACGAAAAAATAAACGAGTTTCTTTTCCCTGACTATGACAAGGGTCTTTTTGATCCTTTTTTGTTTTCTGATATGGAAAAAGCTGTAGGAAGAGTTTTGAAAGCGAAAGAAAGCGAAGAATTAGTTGCAATTTTTGGAGATTATGATGCCGACGGAGTTACTTCTTCCGTAATCCTGAAAGAAGCACTGGATAATATTGGAATTGAATCTGTGGTTTATCTTCCGGACAGAAAATTAGAAGGATACGGAATGAATCTTAATGCAGTAGAAGAATTTAAAAAGAAAAATATAAAACTCATTATTACTGTAGATTGCGGCATTACCAATTATGAGGAAACTGCTAAGGCTAACAAAAATGGAATTGACGTTATCATTATTGATCATCATCACGTTCCCAAAAAAATTCCCAAAGCTTTTGCCATAATAAATCCGCATCTCAAAAATTCCGGATATCCTTTTCTAAATCTTGCCGGAGTAGGCGTGGCTTTCAAGTTTGTCCAAGCTCTATATGGAAAGTTCTTTCCGGAAAAAATGGATCAATTGAAATGGATGCTTGATTTGGTGTCCATAGGAACAGTGGCTGATTGCGTTCCGCTTGCTTCCGAAAATAGAGTAATAACAAAATTCGGGCTCATTGTGCTTTCCAAAACAAAAAGAGCCGGCCTTTTGGAATTATTCCAAGTGGCAAGGATTCAGGTTGATGAAAATAACATTCCCGATACGCATAAAATTTCTTTTCAAATTGCTCCGCGAATTAATGCGGCCGGAAGAATGGACCACGCTAACACGGCTTTTAATTTGATAAGAGAAAGCGATCAGGTAAAAGCCAGGGATTTAGCGTTGGAGCTTGAAAAAAACAACCAAGCGCGCCAAAAAGCTACTGCACAAATAGTGGATGAAATCAGGATTTTGGCGAATAATATGTTTAAAAATAAGAAATTTATTTTTGCCGCCTCCGAACATTTCCCAAATGGAATCGTTGGTCTGGCTGCGGGGAGAATAGCCGATGAATTCAACAAGCCTGTTGCTGTTCTCAATAAAGGAGAAGAGGAAAGCTCTGGATCATTTCGAAGTATTCCGCAAATAAATATAATTGAAGCTATCGAAAAATGCGCTGATTTGCTAGTCAAATTCGGAGGACACAGCCAAGCGGCAGGAATTACAATCAAAAATGAAAAACTGAACGCTTTTTTTGAAAAACTCAGCGGAATAATCGAAAAAGAACTAGAAGGAAAGGATGTGACTCCAGTGCTCGAAATTGATGCTGAAATTTTTCCCAAAGATTTGGATTTTGAATTGGCTGAAAGCCTTCGAAAATTAGAACCATTTGGACAGGGAAACGAAGAACCGATATTTCTCATGAAAAACATGAAAGTCAGCGAGCTTAGAACGGTTGGAAACGGAGAAAAACATCTGAAATTATCGCTTAGGGCGCAGGACGGAACGCCGAAAATTTTCGAAGCTATCGGCTTCAATCTCACTAACGGATTTTCCCATCTCAAAAAAGGCGATAAAATTGACACGGTTTTCACAATTTGCGAAGATAATTGGAACGGAAATAAAAAAATCCAGTTAAAATTAATCGACTTGAAAATATTATGAGTTGGATAGTTCTATCTCTTCTTACGGCATTTTCCCAATCATTAAAGGATGTGCTTAGCAAGAAAAAACTTCACAGAATTGATGAATACTCAATCTCCTTCCTGATGGGAATTTTTTCTATAATTTTTGATTTTGTTTTTTTAATATTAATAATACATACTCCTCTTAAGGAAATTTTTCCTAATTCCGCTAGTGTCTTTTCAATACCACAATTTGATGAAATATCAATTACATTTTGGAAGGCTTTGGTTATTAATGGAACTCTAAATTTATTTGCAACAGTTATTTACCTTAAAGCAATAAAAAATTCAGACCTTTCAGTTACAATTCCTATGCTTGCTTTTACTCCAGTGCTTTTAATTTTTACTTCTCCAATAATATTGGGGAAAAGCGAACTGCCTAATTTAATAAGTATCATGGGAATATTGCTTGTAGTTTTTGGTTCCTACCTATTAAACATCAAAGAGAGACATCTTGGCTTTTGGAAACCATTCCACGCTTTGATAAAAGAAAAAGGACCAAAGTTCATGCTCCTGGTAGCTTTTATCTGGAGTATAACATCTATCTATGACAAGGTTGGGTCAATAGAAACATCTTCTATTTTCTGGACATTATCAGTTCATTTTTACATAAATATCTCTCTGGGAGCCATTCTGCTTTTTAGAAGATTCAAAAAAATAGATGTCTTTAAAATTAATCACATAAAAGAAATAATACCCATCGGCCTTTTTAGCAGCTTGACTTCATTGTTTCAAATGACAGCAGTCCAACTCGCATTGGTGGCAAATGTAATTTCAATCAAAAGAACGAGCATTGTAATGTCTACTATTTTTGGATATTTATTTTTCAAAGAAAAAAATATAAGATCAAGAATACTAGGAGCATCGATAATGGTATTAGGCGTAATATTTATAACCTTATCATAATATGAAAATCGCTTTAGTTCATGACTACTTGGTTCAATATGGAGGCGCGGAGAGGGTGCTGGAATGTTTCTGCGAGCTTTTTCCCTATGCGCCAATTTATACTTTGGTCTACGACAAAAAAGCGATGCATGGGGTTTTTGAGAAAAAAGATATCCGAACCTCCTATCTTCAAAAAATTCCTTTTGCTGGAAAACAACATCGCTTGTTTCCGCCCTTGATGCCTTCCGCCATCGAACAATTCGATTTTTCCAAATATGACGTGGTACTTTCCGATTCCGCTAGCTTTGCCAAAGGAATAATAACCGGTCCTCAGACGCTTCACATCTGCTATATGCACACGCCAATGCGTTATGCTTGGGATGATTGCCAAAAATATACGGCTGATTTTGGATTTCCATCTTTTGTCAAAAGACTGGTTCCATTCTTAATGAACTATATCCGACTTTGGGACAAATTGAGCGCCGAAAGAGTCGATAAATTCATCGCAAATTCAAATTTTGTCGCCAAAAGAATCAAGAAATACTACGGAAAGGATTCAACCGTAATAAACCCTCCGGTTTCAATAAATAATTTCTCCACCAGTGAAAAGCAAGAAAAATATTTTCTAATGGTTGGGCGGCTGATTGCCTACAAGCGCCATGATATTGCGATCAGAGCTTTTAATGAATTGAGCTTGCCCTTGAAAATAATCGGCAGAGGTCCGGAAATGAAAAGACTTAAAAAAATAGCCGGATCGAATATTGAATTTCTAGGAAGGGTTCCGGATGAAAAGCTTCCTAAATATTATTCGCAGTGCCAAGCCTTTATTTTTCCCCAAGAAGAGGATTTTGGAATAGTGGCCATCGAAGCTTTTGCTTCAGGCAAGCCCGTTATCGCTTTCCGAGGAGGAGATATCCTCGAACATATGGAGGAGGAAAAAATGGGAATATTTTTCGATAAACAAGCGCCTGAAAACATAATAAAAGCAGTGGAAAAATTTAAAAGCATGAGTTTTGATAAAAACTATATCAGATCAAAATCTTTGCGATTTGACAAGGAGATATTTAAAGGTAAAATAAGAGAGTACATCGAAAGAGAACTATCAAACTTTAAAAAATAAAATATAATAATGGAATTAAAACAATATTTAAAAATATTTGCAAAAAACTGGGTCTGGTTCGCAGTTACAGTAGCTATTATTTTAGGAATTGGAACCGGTTATAAATATTATGAAAATTCAAGGCCGATAAGTTATGAGGTGTCCCTGCTTCTCAATGTAACCCGAACGGGAATCCAGAGTACTGACAATTATCGCTATGATGATTTTTACCGGCTTCAGGCTGATGAAAGATTTGCCGATACAGTAGTCAGGTGGCTTCAGAATCCGCGCATAGTTACCAACATCTATAATGAGGTCGGCAAAATGTCCGGAGGTATCGATTTAAAGACGTTATCGAAAATTTTTAAGGTGCAAAGGCTGACTTCTCAAGCTATAAGCGTTGAATTTTCATCAGAAAGCGCCCGCGACGCTCAGAATATTTCGGAAGCGATAACCAAAATAATCAATAGCGAATCAAAAAATTTAAATCAATATCAAAAAGAAGATAGCTGGTTTAAAATTATCGGGGATGAACCGGTAATAAAAGAATACAAGGTAACTTGGAGCGACGTTTTGCCAATTTCTATTGTGCTTGGCATCTTTTTAGGAATCTGGGTGATGCTAATTAGGCATTACTTGAAAAAAGATTAGTTTTTCTCCTGCGAATTACGAATTTTTTACGAATATACAAATACAAAAACTAAAACTAAATAAATTCGTAGCTTGTATTTAATTCGTAATTTGTGGGGTCATGAGAATAGGAATTGACATCAGATGCTTGCAGGAGGGAAGAAAAACGGGAGTTGAAGAGTATACGCTGAATCTTTTGAGCAATATTTTTGAGTTGGATAAAAAGAATGAATATGTTCTTTTTTTTAATTCACTGAAAGGAAAGAACCTTGATCTTGATTGGCTAAAAAAATATCCTAACGTAAGAATAAAAAGCTTTCATTATCCCAACAAAATTTTCAATTTGCTTGTCTGGTATTTTAACTGGCCAAAAATTGACCGGCTTATCGGAGGGACTGATGTTTTTTGGATGCCCAATATTAATTTTGGCGCTTTTTCCGAAAGGACAAAATTAATGCTAACTATGCACGATTTGTCTTTTGAAATAATGCCGGAAAATTTTCCCTGGAAAACAAGGCTTTGGCATTTTTTGATAAATCCCAAAAAACTTTGCCAAAGAGCCGACAAAATAATAGCCGTTTCCGATTCAACAAAAAACGATCTTGAAATATTTTACAAAATAAATTCAGAAAAAATTTCCGTGATTCATAGCGCCGTTTCAGATGATTTCAAAGTTATAGATAGAAATAATCCGGAAATGCTTGCAGTCAAGGAAAAATATAACCTGCCCTATCATTTTATTTTATATCTTGGAACAATTGAACCGAGAAAAAATATCATTAGCATAGTAAAAGCCTATGATCAGCTTCGAAGGCTGAAAAATAAAGAACTTGATAGATATAAACTCGCGATTGCCGGAGCCAATGGTTGGAAAGAGAAGGGAGTATTAAAAGAAATAAATAAATCTCCATTTAAAAATGATATACTGACTATTGGTTTCATTAAACCTGAAAACAAGCCTTACTTGTACAATCTGGCTTCACTTTTTGTTTATCCGTCTTTTTTTGAAGGTTTTGGATTTCCACCGCTGGAAGCAATGAGCTCAGGAGTACCGGTCATTACTTCAAATAATTCATCCCTCCCGGAAATAGTCGGGGATTCCGGAATTTTGATTGATCCGGAAAAAACCGATGAGCTTTGCAAGGCTATGCGAGAAATACTTTTAAATAGAGAATGGTGCAGCAAGCTTCGCGAAAAAGGCCTTAAGAGAGCAACGGATTTTGACTGGCAAAAAAGCGCTGGGAATTTCTTAGAGGTAGTTGACAAAATTAAACCTATCGAGGTTCGACCTCGATAGCACCACCACCGCCCTCAGTGAACTCGAGTTTCACCAGGGCGGTTTTTTATTTCTCAATTTCTTCTTTCTTCAGCCATTTAACTCCGGCGTAAACAAGAGGAGTTTCAAAAACGGAAACCAAGCATTTTAATGTCCAATAGGGGATTATCAGTCCTACCAGAAAAACAAAATTGTTGAAAAAGGGCTTATCTATTGCATAGAAAGCAAACAGGTAGAAGATGCTGGTATCGAAAAATTGGGCGACAAAATTGGAAACATTATTCCGAAGCCACAAAGATTTTTTTCCCATCATCTTTCTGATTTTGACAAAAACCAGCACGTCCATATACTCAGACATAAAAAAGGCGAGCAAGCTAGCAATTGATATTCTAATAGATACTCCAAATATATTATGATAAGCCAGTTGGCTTCCGGAAAATCTCTGAGAAGGGGGAAGGTTTATGGCCAGGAAAGAAAATAAAATCAGAAAAACAATCATAATCAGTCCGGATTTGATTATACTTCTGGTTCTCTCTTTTCCGTATACTTCAGTAACAATATCATTAATGGTGAATATGAAAGGCATCAAAAATATGGCGACGCTGGCGCTGAATTTTCCGAAAAGCGGAAATGTTTTGGCGCCCATCAATTCCGAAACAATGATGCAGAATATATAGACGGAAATTAACAGATCGAATTTCTTTATTTTAAACATAGTATTTTTCATTTCAAATATTAGTTAACAAAAAACCTGCCGAGCAGATTATTGAATATAACAATACACAAAAATCTTTTCTCGGTAATTTAGAGGGAAAAATATTTGCCGGTAAAACCGGACCAAGTTTTTTTATTTTTTCTTAGCAGCATATCTAAAACCTACCAGAGAAGAGTTTTTCTGTCAATTTGCGGGGTGCTAGATACTAAATACAAAATACTTTATACTATAATCATGCGCATTGGAATTGATGCCCGGTTTTATGGCTCGCTCGGAAAAGGGCTGGGGAGATACACCCAAAAATTAATAGAAAAACTGGAAAAAATTGATAATACCAATGATTATTTTATTTTTCTCCGAAAAGAAAATTTTGAAGAATATCAGCCGAAGAACAGCAACTTTCAAAAAGTTTTAGCGGATTACCAGTGGTATACGATTTCCGAACAAATAAACATGCCTAGAGTTCTTGACAAATATGATTTGGATCTTGTCCATTTTCCCCATTTTAATATTCCGCTTCTGTACCGAAAAAAGTTTATCATAACCATCCACGACCTAATTCTTCTTCATTTTTCAACAATCAAAAATACAGCACTCAATCCAATTTTTTATTGGCTGAAATTTTTGGCCTACAAAATAGTCATTAAATCCGCCATAACAAGGGCGGAAAAAATAATTGCTGTCTCCAATTTTACCAAAAATGACATCCTCGAGCATTACAAAATTCCAGAAAATAAAATCATAGTAACTTATCAAGCAGCGGATAAAAATAATAGCGCAATTAATCTGGAAAATGACAAACAAATTCTAGAAAAATATGGTATAATAAAACCGTACATAATGTATGTTGGAAACGCTTATCCTCACAAAAATTTGGAAGCGCTGATTTTGGGTTATGGAGGAATTGAAAAGCAGGCAGATTTAAAGCTGGTTCTCGTTGGAAAAGAAGATTACTTTTACAAAAAACTGAAAAAATTGTCGGCGGAGAAAAAAATAAAAAATATAATTTTTACCGATTTTGTTCCTGACTCTGAATTAGACGTTATTTATAAAAATTCGTTATTTTATATTTTCCCTTCGCTCTATGAAGGCTTTGGCTTGCCGCCGCTAGAAGCAATGATGAGAAAAATTCCGATAGCATCATCAGACCATCCTTGTATGAAAGAAATCCTGGATGAAAGCGCATATTTTTTCGATGCCGCTAAAAAAGAAAATATCACTAAAGCAATAACGGAATTCTATGGAAACCAAGGATTGAGAAAGCAATTGGCTGAAAGAGGACTGGAGTGGGCAAAAAAATTCAGCTGGGAAAAAATGGCGAGAATTACGCTTAAAATATATAAGGTTTAGATTATAAATTATTCCGAAATTATGTCATTCTCGCGAAAGCGGGAATCCAGAAAATTGTCATTTTTAATTTATTTCAGCATCTAGATTCCGGGTCAAGCCCGGAATGACATGGATAAATGCCTAAGCATAATATCATTCCTCAAATGTTCGATATCCGTCCGGTTGATGAAACCGGGAATTTGGATTGGAAAAAAATAGAAAAAATGGAGCAAACACTCCTTTGGGAAATAAAAGAATTAGAAAAATCTGCCGCAGTAAAAACATATCGCGGAATGAAAGATTTGACTCCTCAACAAAGTTTACGCCAAGAAACATTAAACGAAAATCGCAATAATTATTATCAAGAAGCGCAAGAAGCAAATATTTATCAACTGGGAGAAAAAGTACGGAGCAGCGAATCTCCAATTTTTTACAAAAGTGATTTCATACCAAGGATAAAATCCGATCCGGAAAAAATATGCAAAGAACCGGAAAAATATTATGCGAGAGAAAAAAATTATCAGCGCACTAAAAAAAACATATTCAAAGCGCCTATATTGTCTGCCCGTTGTTTTATAAAGCGCCTACTCTCAAAAACACGAACTGGCTATTTTGGCGCGAGAGCAATGCCAAGAGACATACAAGGAAATTTTAGTTTTTTTGATCTCTTTTTTCCCGCTAAATTCAATTTAAATTTTAGACCCCAAAGAACTGCTTTGAGTTTCGCCAGTTTATCCATTATTGTCGCCATTCTAATCGGTGGATTTGCATTTGGAGCTAAAGGACTCAAAATAAAAGGAAGGATTTTGGGAACAAGCCAGGAAGGATATTCTAGCTTAAATTCAGCTATTGGCAGCATCAAAAGCCAAAATTATGAAGCCTCCAAACTGGAATTTGAAAAATCTTATGAAAAATTTTCAGAAAGCTCAAGGGATTTGGATGAAATGGGAAAAGTTTTTATTGAAATTTCCAAATTTTTTCCATTTTCCTCAAAGCTATCATCGGGAAAAAATTTAATTGAAGCAGGAAAGCATATTTCATTAGCTGGACAATCATTGAATGAAATTATAAAAACAACCGGTACGCTGAAAAATCCTATCGGCGGAGAAGGCGATCAGAATGTTTCTTTTTTGGAATTATTTCAGTCAACCAAAAAAGAAATGGCAACAGCCAACAGCGAGCTCGAACAAACCCAAAAAAATATAGACGAGATTAATATTGACAATTTGCCTGAAAATAATAGGACGCAATTTTTGTCCTTAAAAGAAAAACTTCCGGGGATAATAGAAATTACCAATAATTTTCTTAACAATAACGAAATATTTGTCGATCTCCTGGGAGGGAACGGACCGAGAAAATATTTGTTTCTATTCCAAAACAATCAGGAAATGAGAGCTACGGGAGGATTCATTGGAAGTTATGGACTCTTGGACATATCCGATGGAAGAATACGCAATTTTTTCATTGACGGAATTTTCAATCCTGATGGACAACTCACAGAAAAAATAGTTCCCCCCAAGCCAATCCAAAAAATCAGCGCTGCCTGGAGCTTGCATGACAGCAATTGGTTTCCAAACTTTCCTGTTTCAGCTAAGGAAGCCATAAGCTTTTACGAAAAAACCGGCGGGCCGACTGCGGACGGAGTAATTGCATTGACTCCAACAGTAATGCAAAAATTCTTAGCCATAACCGGTCCGATTGAAATGAAGGAATATGATGTTGTCATAAATGCTGATAATTTTATCGAAAAAACCCAATATGAAGTCGAGGTAGATTATGATAAGGAAGAAAATAAGCCTAAAAAAATATTATCCGACTTAGCTCCCATAATATTGGATAAGATTTTTAATGCTCGCGATGCAAAAAGCATCGCAATGACAATTCAGGCTCTTTCTTCCGGACTTTCAGAAAAACATATTCTTCTTTATTCCGAAAATAAAGATCTAGAAAAAATAATTTCCGAAAGAGGCTGGTCCGGGGAAGTTTCCGGCGCCCAGAAGGATTATTTAAACGTTATAAACAGCAATATTAATGGCTATAAAACTGATGGAGTAGTAGATGAAACAATAAGCCACGAAGCTCAAATCCAATCAGACGGATCAATTGTTGACACCGTAACGATTACAAGGCATCATAATGGAGGCAATTCCAATTATGAATGGTACAACAAAGTTAATGCCGACTACATAAGAGTCTATGTTCCGCTTGGATCGAAACTCCTTGAAGCCGAGGGACAGACAAGAGAAACAAACAAATCTCCGCTTGATTACAACGCGCTGGGATTCAAAAAAGATTCTTCAGTTCAGCAAGAAGAGGATCATATGCTGATTGACGAAAATTCAGAAACGAGAATTTATGAAGACTCCGAAAAGACTGTTTTTGCCAATTGGACATACGTCAGTCCCCAGGAAACGATGACGCTTGAATATAAATATTTGCTTCCATTTAAAATAAATTTAGAAAATCAGGACAAACCGGCTGATTCTTATTCGCTTTTAGCGCAAAAACAATCCGGAAGCGTTGGAAGCAAATTTACCTCGAGTATTAAATTTCCGAAAAATTATAAAATTGAATGGAATTATCCGGAAAATATTGAAAATAAGGGAAATGAACTGCAAGTTAAAACAAAATTGGATGTTGATAAATTTATTGGATTAGTTTTTACGAAAAGCGGAGCGATATTAAATGATTAAAAAATTAGTAAATAATAAAATATTAAACAGCAAACCAACGGAGTCAATTACGGCGGCGGCTTTTATTATTGCCGTTTCCGGATTTGCCAGCCGATTTTTGGGACTTTTCCGAGACCGAATTCTGGCTTCGCAGTTTGGAGCCGGCGATACTCTGGATGCTTATTACGCCGCATTCAGAATTCCAGATCTATTATACAATCTGCTGATTCTTGGAGCTTTGAGCGCCGCCTTTATTCCTGTTTTCACCGGACTTATTTCAAACAAAAAAGAAGAAGAGGGATGGGAACTGGTTTCCGGAATTTTAAATATAATGGTATTTGTTTTGATTATTGTGGCGGCAATTTTGGCAATATTTGCACCTTTCATCGTTCATTTGATTACTCCCGGATTTTCCGGAGAAAAAATGGAACTTACGATAATGCTGACCAGAATTATGTTTTTAAGTCCGGTTCTTTTGGGAATTAGCGCTATCTTCGGAGGGGTTTTAGTGTCTCTTAAAAAATTCCTTATTTATTCTATCGCTCCGATAATGTATAACATTGGAATCATAATCGGAGCCTTGTTTTTTGTAAAATTAATGGGGCCAAAAGGTTTGGCTGTAGGCGTAATTTTGGGAGCTTTGCTTCATATGCTAATTCAGTATCCGGCCGTCAAATTTTCCGGATTCAAATTTAAGCCAATCCTTTTTGGAGCCTTCAGAAATGAAAATGTAAGAAAAATAATTCGGCTGATGATCCCAAGAACAATGGGAATTGCAGTAAGCCAAATCAATCTATTAGTGATAACGATTTTTGCTTCCACATTAGCTTCCGGAAGTTTGGCGGTTTTTAATTTTGCCAATAATATCCAGAGTTTTCCCTTGGGGCTTTTTGGAGTTTCTTTTGCGGTCGCTGTTTTTCCAACTCTTAGTGCAACCTATGCCAAAGGATTACATGACGAATTCATCAAAAACTTCTCCCAGACATTCAGGAGAATTTTATTTTTCATAATTCCGCTCAGTGTTTTAATTTTACTCCTCAGGGCTCAACTTGTTCGTGTCATTCTTGGAGGCGGACAATTCAATTGGGAAGACACGGTTATGACTTTTGAAACTCTTGGATTTCTAACTGTCAGCCTTTTTGCCCAATGTCTTATTCCGCTCCTGGCCAGAGCTTTCTACGCTATCCACAACACTAAGATTCCTTTTTATATTGCTCTTGTCAGTGAAGCGGTGAATATCATTTTGGTAATTCTTTTGATTAAAAATTACGCCGTTTCCGGATTAGCTATCGCTTTTTCTGCGGCCAGCATTTTAAATATGGTTTTACTTTTTGTGATTCTTCGAAAAAAACTGGGGGGATTAGATGGAAAGAATATTTTTAGTTCGACCTCAAAAATACTCCTAGCTTCCACTATTGCTGGGCTTATTACTCAAATAATGAAATATGCAATAGATAGGATTGCCAATATTGATACTTTTTTGGGGATTTTCTTCCAGCTCATCATTTCCGGAGGATTGGGAATAATAGTTTTTGTCTTTATGAGCTGGGTATTCAAAACTCCAGAATTTTTTCATTTTAAAAACTCTATCGTTAAAAGATTTTACAGAACTAAGGGGACAATCAATGAAATCACCGAGGAGACGGATGGAATGTAATTAATAGACACAACCAATATGCTTCTTGCTTTTTAAAAAAACATCTGCTATTTTTTATGCAATTGGACAGGGGAGGCGCAATGGCCAAACGCTATCACCTTGATGGGGTGTGCACGGGGAAATGGATGGCTTGAGAGGTCTGGTAGCAAAGACTGCCAAAGAAAGTTCATCCGCGAAAAATATGCATTGCCCGGTCAATGGCATGTATTCACGCAGGTTCGATTCCTGCCCCCTGCCTCTTTATGCCGTGGAATTCAAAAAAGGAATCCGCGGCTTTTTTTATATAAATTATCAAGTATTGAAATAAATGCCTTTTTAATATAGAATAAAGGACATATGGCTCAAAATAACATCCGAAATTTTTGCATAATTGCTCACATAGACCATGGGAAGTCGACGCTCGCCGATCGACTTTTGGAATTTACCAACACAGTTGAGAAAAGAAAAATGAAAGACCAAATTTTAGATCAGATGGATTTGGAACGGGAGAGAGGAATTACCATAAAATTACAGCCGGTGAGAATTGTTTATAAAGTTCAAAACGTTAAAAACGATTTGAACAAGCAAAGCGATGGAACGCTAGAACGATTAGAACAATCCTATATCCTCAATTTGATTGACACTCCAGGACATGTTGATTTTAATTATGAAGTTTCAAGGTCTTTGGCGGCAGTTGAAGGCGCAGTGCTTTTGGTTGACGCGACCAAAGGAGTGCAGGCGCAGACGCTTTCCAATTTATATCTCGCCATTGAACAGGGACTGGAAATTATTCCGGTAGTCAACAAGATTGACCTGGCTAATGCCGATGTTCCTAAAACTAAAAAAGAAATAATCCATATCCTCGGTTGCAAAGAAGAAGATATCCTTTTAGCTTCCGGAAAAACCGGAGAAGGAGTGGAAAAAATTCTGGAGGCTATCATAGAAAAAATTACGGCACCTGTTGGAAACGAGGAAAAACCGCTTCAAGCGCTTATTTTCGATTCCAAATACGATTCCTACAAAGGAGTGCTGGCCTATGTCCGGATTATGAACGGAAAAGTGAAACGAGACGATGAACTCTTGATGACCATCAACAAAAATGAAAGTACCGTGATCGAAGTCGGGTATTTTAAGCCGCAACTTGATCCTTCGGAAATTTTGATAGCTGGAGATATTGGATACATCGCCACCGGATTCAAAAGCGTTTCAAATTGCCGAGTGGGAGACACGATTACTCTCACTAAAACAAAAGACGAAGTTAAAAGTTTGCCCGGATACAAAGAAGTGAAACCGATGGTCTATGCCAGCTTTTATCCGGTTGAAGGTGATGACTATAATTTTATGCGCGATGCACTGGACAAACTCAAGCTTAATGATGCCGCCTTTGCTTTCGAACCGGAAAGCAATAAGGCCTTGGGAAGAGGATTCCGCTGCGGATTCTTGGGACTTCTTCACCTTGAAATCATCCACGAAAGACTAAAAAGAGAATTTGATATTTTTCCAACCATTACCACGCCAAGCGTAGTTTATGAAGTTAAAATAGCTAATACCGGCAAGTTAATAAAAATATATTCAGCTTCTGAAATGCCCGATCCTTCTCAAATAGAAGAAATTTCCGAACCGTTTGTAAAATTGGATATCATTACTCCCTCAATATACTTAGGACAAGTAATGGAACTTATGGGAGGGATCCGATCGATGTACAAAAATACAGAATATCTTGACGAGGAACGGGTATTGCTTTCGTTTGAAGCGCCACTAACCGATGTCATTATAAATTTTCATGACAATCTTAAAGGCGCCACTTCCGGTTTTGCTTCTATGAGCTATGAACTGATCGGTTACCGGCCGTATGATTTAGTTAAGCTTGATATTCTGGTCGCTGGAGAAAAAATAGAAGCTTTTTCCCGAATTGTTCCGAAAGAAAAAGCTTTTTATGAGGGAAAATCAACCGTGGAGAAGCTCAAAGATTCAATTCCTCGCCAAAACTTCGCTGTGGCTATTCAAGCCGCTGTTGGAGCCAAAATAATTGCCAGAGAAACTGTTAAAGCTTTTCGAAAAGATGTTATTGCCAAACTTTACGGAGGAGACGTTTCCCGCAAAAAAAAGCTCCTCGAAAAACAGAAAAGGGGGAAGAAAAAGATGCGCAACATCGGAAAAGTGAGCATTCCGTCCGAAGCTTTTCTGGCCGTTTTGAAGAAATAATCATATCTGATATAATTAACATATGCACACAAACAAACGGAAAAGGAAATTGAGAATTATTTGGACAATTATTACTGTTTTGGGAGTTTTATCTATGATCGCTTTTGAACTTGCTCCGTTAATGAGATAAACAATTTATACCTGTCATTCCTGCGAAACTTGTCCTCGAGAAATCGGGGAGCAGGAATCTACATAATCGTTAGATTGCAGATAATCGAAAGCGTAGATTCCGCATCAAGTGCGAAATGACATATGAAAATGAGAAAAAAATCCTTTTTTTCAATATTATTCGCAGTAGCCGGGATTGTTATTACCGGATGGATTTCTTATTTTGCGCTCAAAGAAAACAAAAGAAGCAAGCAGATTGAAAGCGAAATAAACAATCTGCGAACAGAAGCAGAGAAACTTCGTGAGAATAACAAGGCAATGCAGGATAAGATTGTTTATTTTGAAACTCCTGAATTTCAGGAAAAGATGGCCAAAGAAAAACTCAATTTACAGAAGGAAAATGAAAACGTAGCCATTATTAAGCCAAGTCTGGTTTCCGGTAGCGAACGAATAGCCGGAAAAACAACTGTCGCCGAAAAAGAAGTTCCGAAAAAACCTAACTACGAAAAATGGTGGGATTATTTCTTTAAATATTAGTTCCCGCAAATATATAAACCCTGCTGTCATCCTGAGCCGCCGCGGCGAAGCCTCTCAAATAAACAAATAAAGACTTCTTTTATATTTTAAATTCTCATGAAAAAAAACGAGGCAGAAAAAGAAAAAAATAAGAATAAAGAAGTAGGAATATCTACTATTATTTATTCTGCTTTGATAATAATCTTCGGAATTGTTGCTGTTTTCGGCGTTCTTATCTATTTTTTTGGATTAAACAATAGCTTCATCAAAAAAGCGGAAAAGATAATTCCTTATCCGGCTGCAATAATAGGATACTCTCATTTCATAAGCATGGGCGAGCTTAATTCAAACTTGGATTCTGTAAAAAAATTCTACGAAAGCCAGGATTTTTCCGAGATTAATATGAGAGTTGATTTTTCAACAGAAAGCGGCCAAAAAAGGCTTAAAATTAAAGAAAAAGGGATTTTAAATCGAATGATAGAAGACAAGGCCATCGAAATTATCGCAAAAAAGAATGGCATAAACATATCGAAAGAACTGGTCGACCAAAATTTATCAAGAAAATTGGAAGAATACAAAAGCGAGGAAGATTTGAAAAATAATCTGGATCGCCTTTATGGATGGACTGAAAATGATTTTAAGAAAAAGATAGTGCGCCCTGATATTTGCAAGCAAGAATTGGAAAAATATTTTGAAGTAAATAACCCAACAATATTTGAAGCCAAATCTCAAATAGAAAAAGCGGAAGAAGATCTTGCTAAGAATAAAGATTTTGCCCAAGCAGCAAAAAAATATTCCAAAGGGTCAACAGCCCAAGACGGGGGAGAACTTGGCTGGTTCAAGAAAAATCAATTAATTCCGGAAATATCTGACATTGTTTTCTCGCTGGAAAAAGGCAAGAAAAGCGAAATCATAGAAAGTTCTCTCGGTTTTCATATTGTCGAGCTTGAAGACAAAAAAACAGAAAATGAAAATGAACTGGCAAAAATAAGGCAAATTTTTATTCCTAAAAAAACATTCGCTGATTTTTTGACGGAAGAAATGAAAAAAATGAAATTTACCGTAATTGTCAAAGATTATTCATGGAATAAAGAAACCCAGCTGTTGGAATTCAAAAAACAAGATATGAAAGATTTTGAAAATGACGCCATAGAAAATTTTCAAGGAGACGCATCAGTGTTATTTTAAAAAACCTACAAATTACAAATCGGATGCGAATATACAAATATTTTAATTCTTAGTTTATGATAAATTTGTATATTTGCAAATAATTCGTAATTCGTGGGATAAAATATTATGCCAAAAATAAAAGTCGACGAAGAACTATGTATTGGATGCGGGGTTTGCGAGTCTATCTGTCCAAACCTTTTTAAGGTTGAGAATGGAAAATCAAAGGTTATATCGGAAGAATGCGGAAACTGCAATCTCGACGAAATAAGCGCAAGCTGTCCGGTAAGCGCTATTTCCCAGGAAAAATAGCGAAATATCAATATCCAAAACAGAGTAATACAAGTGAAATTAATTTTCACCAAAACCTATTTTCTGATAAAAATAGGTTTTGGGCGAATAAAATTTTTATGGAAAATATAAATGACGACCAAGAAAATATAAAAAAGGAGGAAAAAGAACAAGAAACCGGGAGGAAAATCCTAAAAAAGCCTTTCTCCCTAAACTCCATAATTATAATGTTCGCCATTCTTTCGGTATTTTTGTCCTCATTTTTTGGAGCAATTTTTGGTCTTATGGGAGGAAAAATATCCGACAAGATCTTTTCAAAAATCGACAATCCAGGAAAAAACTCCGGTCAATCCGTTCAGGTAAGAAAGAAACAGCTTATCGAAGAAGATTCAGCCATTATCGACGTAGTTCAAAAATCATCACCGGCAGTCGTAAGCATAGTAATTTCAAAAGACGTTCCAAAATACAGAAGTTTTTTTGAAGATCCGTTTGGATTCTTCGATAATCCTTCAAGTCAAGAGTCGGGAACCGAAAAACAGACTGTCGGAGCCGGATCAGGATTCATTGTCAATCAAAATGGAATGATTGCAACAAATAAGCATGTCGTTAGCGACATAAGCGCCGATTATACCGTTATTACTAGCGATGACAAAGAATATCCGGCTAAAGTTCTGGCTAGAGATCCCGTTAAAGATATTGCTGTCATAAAAATAGAAGGGGATAATTTCCCAACTTTGAATTTTGGCGATTCTAATTCATTGAAAATCGGCCAGACTGTAATAGCTATCGGGAATTCTCTCGGAGAATTCTATAACACCGTGAGCAAGGGAATTATCTCCGGACTTAGAAGAAATTTAACTGCAGGTTCAGGCCTTGGACAATCTGAGCACTTAAGCAACATCATTCAGACTGACGCAGCCATAAATTCCGGAAATTCAGGGGGACCGCTTTTGGATATTAATGGAAATGTGATAGGAATAAATGTAGCCATGGCACAGGGAGCCCAGAATATTGCTTTTTCAATTCCAGCCGATCAAATTAAAAAAATCGTAGACCAAGTAAACAGTAATGGGAAAATATCCACTCCTTTTCTCGGAGTGAGAAGCGTTGCAATAGATGAAAAAATACAATCGGAAAATAATCTCGCCTATGCTTATGGAGCGTTAATAACCCGAGGACAAAAAATTACCGACCTAGCGGTAATGCCCGGATCTCCCGCCGATAAAGCCGGCATTCAGGAGAATGATATTATTCTTGAAATAAACGGAACAAAGGTAGATGACAAAAATCAACTAAGCAATCTTATTGCTAATTATAATGTCGGGGATACGATAACTCTCAAAGTGTGGCACAAGGGAAGCACGAATGACATAAAAGTCAAATTGGAAGAAAGAAAATGACGAAGTCATCCTGAGTCGCCGCGACGAAGGATCTCGAACGAAATACAATAGAGATTCTTCACTTCGCTACGCTACGTTCAGAATGACAAATATATAATGTTTTTTCATCTCAAATCGCTATTGTATGCAATAATGTTTCTTGCAATTTTCGAGGTTGTTTTTGCGACTGGCAATTTGGTGTGGCAAGCCGGAATTTTTCTGGTTTTATTTTCTATTTATAGCGCGAAAAAAAGCGGGAAAAGCTATTCTCTTGCAACAGTTCCTATTATTTTTTCGATTTCTTCAATTATTCTTTTCTACCTGATTCATGATAGTATGGATCGGCAGGTTTTTATTGTTATTTCCTCAGCGATTTACTACTTTATTTTCTTGGGAATTTACCGTTTGAAAAATTACGAGGGAGATCAAACAGCCAGAGGAATTATTTCCGGAGGCCTTTTTGCCACAGTTTTCTTCTTTTATGCCGGATTCTACGGATTATATATTAACTTTTCAATCCCGCTCTGGTTTCTGATGATTGTTTTCCTGTCCATAACCTTTATTTTGAGTTATCATTACCTCAGAATCCTTTCTTCCGACAAAAGAAAAGTCCTGACTTACAGCCTAATCCTCGGACTGACAATGGCAGAAATTTCCTGGGTAATAAATTTCTGGCCGTTCGGGTACTTGACAACCGGCGTTATTGCCCTTATTTTCTATTATGTGTTCTGGGACCTTGCCCAGAGCTATTTTACCTACAAGCTGTCAAAAAGGAAGATTGTTATTAATTTGATATTTTTCAGCTTTCTCATTGGACTAATTCTTTTTAGTTCAAGGTGGCAATTAACAGTATAAACTAATTTTATGAATAAATTTACGCGATTATTTTTAGTTGGACTCTTGCTATTTCTGATAGGGGGATTTGGTTCTATGGTTTTTCAGGGTTATATCATTCCTAAAATCAGCCTTTCTCCAACTTTGTCAAAACTAAAAATATTTAAAAAAGCTTCAGAAAACATAACTATAGTCAATAAAACCGAGCAAGTGGAAGTAAAGGAGGATGATTCGGTAAGTAAAGTAGCTTCTCAAGCCGGAGCAACGGTCGTAAACATAATTTCTGTTTCGGAAAAAAATAAATCGGTTCTAAATCCTCTTCAGGGAATCAAAAATGGAACGGGAGTGGTGGTGGCTTCGGACGGTTTTGTAGTAACCTATAGGACGACTCTCATCGAAAACGATGCTAATTACAAAATTATTTTGCTTAATGGATCTTCATTTGACGCCAAGCTAGTCGGAATAGATGAATTTACCAATTTGGCTTTTCTTAAAATGGATACCTCCAATCTTTCTGTTGCTTCTTTTGCCAATTCAGATGATTTTTACCCGGGGAAAAAGCTAATCGCCATCGGAAATTCATTTGAAGATTATCAAAATAGATACTCTTCCGGAATTTTGAGCAACATCAATAAAACCTTCAACATTGCCGGAAAAACTTTATCTTTGTCGGAAAAGTTGGAAGGCGTGTTTGAAACTGATTTCCTGAACCAGAAAGAATATTTGGGCGGACCGGTAATAAATTACAATGGAGAATTAGTTGGAATCGTTGGCTCTGTCGTGGTTGATAATCAAGAAAAGTTTTTTCAAATCCCTTCCAATGTTGTCAAAAACACGATGGACTTGGCTATCAAAAATGAGCTTGGCGCCAGAGCGCAAATGGGAATTTATTATCTACCCATCAGCAAGGCTTATGCGCTGGCCAACAATTTAAGCTACGACAAAGGAGCGTTGATTTATTCTCCCTCCGGAAAACAAGGACTAGCCATCATTGCCGGATCTCCAGCGGAAAAAGCCGGACTGAAAATAAATGACGTCATTACTTTTGTCGACGGCAAGGAAATAAATCTCGATAATCCGCTATCCAATCTTCTTGGCCAATATAAAAAAGGCGACGCGATTGAATTAACAATTTTGAGGGATGGGCAAGAGATGAAAATACCGGTGAAACTATAACAAACTTCAATAACATATATTTTTAAAAAATCGCCTTCGGGCGATTTTTTATTTGACAAATTTAAAGGCTTGTGCTAGGGTATAAGGTTCCTAAAAATAGGGTAAAAAGAATCGCCGTTGTTTCAAGGGAGGCGTAGAAATCCTAACAAATACGCAACAAAACCCGCTTGAAACAATAGCAAAAAATCATACAAGGAGGTGAAAGTTCTTTAAAGTTTAAAGAAGTAGAAGTGCCGGCAAACCTAGTTTGTCGGAAAAAACAAGGAGGATACCATGAAAAAAGCAATGTTTTTGACCTTGATTATCGGAATCGTTTTTGCATTCACAACAACGCCAGCGTCTGCGCAGTGGGTAGGAGAAGGTAGCGGATATGTAGATACCGCAACTAACACGTTTCTTAATGTGGGAACCATGAAAACCGGCTGCGGCGATGCCTGCAACTTTGGTAAAAGCTACTTCATGGAGGCTCAGCAGGCAGGGTCACTCAGCATCGGAGCCAAAGGTTATGAGCGCAACCCCGATCTCGTCAGGGTAGACATGTCAGGCGGATATGACACGGGCTACGAACAGGCTAGAGAGATCCCTGGGGGATTCCAAAGACAATACGGGGAGCAGTGGGGAAGCGGAAAGATTACCTTGAAATCTCGGTAGACCGCCCGCACTCACGTCTGGAAGGAGAAGAAGTTTTTCTCCTTCCAGGCAAAATATTTTTATTCTGAATATTTAATTCAGTGCTGGTCAAATAAAATTGACAAACACTGTGAAAATATATAGATAAGTTTTTTGACAACCGAATATAATTTTTTCGGATTACATAGATAGATAGATAGATAGATAGATAGATAGATAGACACGACATCTCACGACCAAGGAGGTCAATATGAAAAAGATTCTCGTAATTCTGGCAGTAGTGGCAATGGTTTCTATCGCGAACATCACGTTTGCAGGTGGAAACGAGAGTGTAAGCACTCTCGAGAATACCGTTGAACAAAATCAGACAGAGATTCAGAAGCAAGCGCAGATTCAAGGAATAACCTATGCTCCTCAGAGCAATGGGAATAAATCCCTTGGAAGCTTGCCGTTCACCGGTACTCATTATATCGGTGCCGCGGAGTTTCCTCTTAACGATTACGGGCATTTCATTAGCCAGTTTTCGTTGAAAACTTCCGTGCAGTTTATGAGGGTCTTGACTTCTTCGGAAGTTCAGACAATCAAGGACATCAACGACGGAATGAACGGCGCTGAAAAATGGGAGAGGCGAAACAGAAAGATAATTCCGTCTCCCATTATCAAACGCACTTATCAGGCAGCAAGGGATAGCAAGGGTTACTTTGTTAATCCAAAGGTTTTTGTAGAGCAAATCTTGCCCAGGCTCAGCGATGAGCACATTATGGGCATCATGCTTTACAACTCCAAGCTCGACAAAGAGAATCCGGTAAATGTTCCGCACTTTCAAGTGCGAGTGTTCGAAGACCTAGCTCCTCTCGGAGCAAATGTCTTTGTACCGGTCGACCAATTCTTTCAGGGATATTTCGTCCCCGAGGGTTTTGAATTCTCAGTGTCTGGCATTTTCAGCTGGATATCTAAGAGTTTCTTGAACGGCGGAGCTGTTTCGCCAAGTGCTGGCGTGTCAAAGCAACAGAACACTGAGTTCGGCAGGCCTGGAGCAGCTTTTGTGGTTTGCTCTGTGCCACTGGAAATTCTGTTTCCGCCAAAATCGATAACTCCGCCTGCGGTTGAAAAGTCAAAGGAACCGGAGAAACTGAAGTGTAATTTGGATGAAATCTGGGCACGGATTAGGATGCATTTGGAGGCTTGCCTCCATTGCAAAACCCCGTGTCTCAATAATGAGATCCACCGAAAGGCAGCCGGCGACGGTTTCCTGGATCTCTATGAATGTACCGGTGACAAGAAGTATCTTGCTATGGCAATTGAGCAATATCAAATTGCCGAAAGAGACTTCTTTAACGGCAAAGAGCCTGATGGCACCCCGACCAAGAAATTGGCTGGAGCGCAGGAAACTGTACTTAAGGTCTATTACAATTGGTCTTGGGCAATTCGAGAATTGAACGGAAAGGAAGCACAGTATTCCTTTGCGCGAGCGAAGGAGCTGAAAAGCGTCCCGACATGTTACACTGATCTGAAACGATAGCCAAAGGAGGTTACCATGAGAAGACTTTTTATAGCAGTGCTGTTCGTGGCAGTTGCACTTGCGTCTATGACGCAGGTGTCCGCTGAGGAGCTGGTTCCACTAGCTCCGACTGCAACTGTAGTAGTCAAAGGAGAGCCGGTTCCACCGGCTCCGGTCACCGAGGATGGAATCGCGACAAAAGTATTCAACAAGGTATCCGGACTTTTAAAAAGCAAGGATACCGAAACAGCCAAGGCCTTTAAGGAAGCCCTTAAAAAAAGGGAAGACGAAACGGCTGAAGCTTACAAGAAAGCCTTCGGGAAGAAGGACACCGAGACGGCTACGGCTCTTAGGGAATCCCTTGCAAAAAAGGACACCGAAACAGCCAAATCCATCACGGATTTCGGTAATAAGGCGATAAGGGAAAGTAACAGTAATACTTACCTGCTCATCGCTTTGTTTGTCATCGGCTTAGGTAGTCTCGGCGCCCTGGTATATTTTAGAACAGGACGGATTGAGAAGAAGGTTGACAACGTGCCCAAAGACACAGCCGAAGAGATATATGGCTTCGACCCTCGCCCCTTCAATTTTGTGGTCAAAGCAAACGGGGTGAATCATCGTGTTATATGCTCCTGCGCAGACGAGGAGAAGGAGACATATAACACTTTCCAGATCGATTCAATGCCTGACGGCCCAGATTATCCTGAATCATTCGTGAGGCAGGCCGAGCCCAAGAAGGCATTGGCAAAGAGATACGTAAAGGGGACAATGAAGAAGTTTTTCGAGGATAAGCTCAAAGGCACTCCTCAGGAAACGCTCATTGTTTTTCTCAAGGATGCAACAGAGAAGCTGAACTACACGTAAAACTGGACGGAGAGTCCCGAGTCATTCGATTGACTTGGGACTCTCAAGAACTAATGTCACCACGCTATGCGAGTGACATACCAGATCTCTCAATGAGAGTTCCGGTACTATACTTCAGACTTTCTATGAAAGTCGAAGATATGCTATTCCGAAACGCTATGCGATCGGAGAGTATTTGTAGCTAGTTCAAAGCTTAGTAAACAGAAATAAATGTTCCTTAACTTCGAAAACAAATCCTCTGAATCTAGAGGATGGCAATATATAAGGATGCTTCACGAGTTCGTAGGCATCCTTTTTCCATACCCAAAAACATACTAAACCCCCAAAGTTTGACAAAAATTACCATTTATGCTAATATTTCAGGTCAATTTAATCCGTCTCCGTTAAAGCTCTGGCGGACAAGCAAGAAATAATTAGATTTTTTAGTCGGTATTATTATATATGCAAGGATTTTTTAATGAAAAAAATGAAGCATTGGTTAGGGAGTTTAATGACTATTCTTTCGGCTTTGATTGGAAAGACCTTTTCTACAAAACGAGCATAATTTTGTCCGGCGTGGTTTTCATATTCTTCATAATTATTCTTAAATCAAAAACGACTTCAGATTTTTTTATTGATCCCACCTTGTTTTCCTACGCTATTTTTGTGACAACTTTTGAAATTTCCAGAATCATTTCGGCGATGCTGTATAAAAGCTCCTTTAAAAGTTTGCTGGAGGAAAATGCTTTTTCCGATGAACTCTACCCGGAAGACTATGAACCGACAGTGGCTTTTGTCATACCTTGCAAAAACGAAGAAAAAGACATCGCCAATTCAATTATCAAGTGTTATGAAGTGGATTATCCCAAAGAGAAAATAGAAGTGATTGTAGTTAATGACGGAAGCACTGATGGAACTATCCACATTCTCAATGAATTAAAAAAGCATTATCCCAGCATAAAAATAATTGACTGGCCGAATCAGGGAAAAAGATGGGGAATGGCAGCCGGTTTTAGGGTTTCTTCATCAGAAATTATTATTCAGCTCGATAGCGATAGTTACATTGATCCCAAAACTTTTAGAAAGCTTCTTGCTCCTTTTCGAAATCCGGAAGTGGGAGTTGTTTGCGCTAACGGAGAACCGAAAAACGCCGACAAAAATATTATTACCCGGATGCAAACCGCTTATTATTTTATGTCTTTTCGAATTCTGAAAGCGGCGGAATCTACTTTTAATACCATTTTTTGCGCCAGCGGATGCTGCAGCGCTTATCGAAAAAGCGCCGTGATGCCGATTTTATATAAATGGCTTTCAGAAACCTTTTTGGGACGTCCGGCAACTTGGGGAGACGACCGAGCGCTCACCAGCTGGATCTTGAAGGAAGGATGGAAAACGATTTATGCGGACAAAGCCAAAGTCTATACTATCGTTCCTGAAAACTGGAAGCAATTATTCACTCAGCAACTCCGCTGGAAAAAATCCTGGATAGTCAATTCGATTTTCACCAGCAAATTTATTTGGAAAAAACAGCCATTTGTTTCATTTTTCTATTATTTTCCACTGGTTCTGATATCCTTTCTCACGCCGATTATGACTTTCCGCGCATTGATTTATGCTCCTTTTACCAAGGGAGTGATGCCTTTTTATCACATCTTGGGAGTTCTTTTGGTAACCGCTTTGATGGTGATCTATTATCGCTACATTGATCAGAAAAATAAATATTGGCCCTATCTTTTTCTCTGGTCAATGTTTAATTTGTTCTGCCTCTCATTTGTAATTGTTTGGGCGGCAGTTAGGATTCAGGACAGGGGATGGGGAACGCGATAGCATATGTCATTCCTGCGAAAGCAGGAATCTACACTTCCGTAAATCGATAGCGTAGATTCCGCATCAAGTGCGGAATGACATAGAAAAGTTTATGCATAACAAAAAACTGAAAAAAATAAAATTTACTATTACCATTTTTGTCGCAATGGCGGTTTTGGCTATGGTTGGCGGAATCTTGATATTTAAGAATAATTATTACTTAAGCCAAGAATTTCTACTGATGCAAGGGAATTTTGTTAAGGCTAAATGGGAATATGCTTCTTATGCCGGAGGATATAAAAATTTGTTTACGGGAAAATTGAAAGAGAAAAATACTGAAGACAAGCAAGAAGATGCCCAGTCTGTTCCCGTTCTTCTTTATCACGGAATTATCGAAGACCCAAACTGGAAGCCGGACGGAGTAAACATTTCTCTTGAAGAATTCAAAAAACAGATGTTCACTCTAAAAAAGGCGGGTTATCAAACAATCACACTGGAAGATTTCTATTCATTTATGCAGGAAGAGAAAAAACTTCCCAAGAAATCGTTGCTTATCACTTTTGACGATGGACGATCAGACAGTTTTTATCCCTCGGATCCGATTTTTCACGCGCTTGATTATAATGCTGTGATGTTTGTGATTACCGGGCGATCGCTTGGAAAAGGAAACGAAAAAAGCGTCTTTCATCTTTCAAAAACAGAACTTCAAGGAATGAAAGCAACCGGGCGATGGGAATTCGGATCTCATACTCAAAACGGCCATAATACTGAAAAAATAGACGAGAATGGAAATCAAGGACATTTTATGAGCGATAAGTTGTGGCTTGATGCGCAAAATCGCCTTGAAACGGATGAGGAATATACGCTGAGAATCAAAAAAGATTTGGCAGCCTCAAAGGAGGATTTAAAAAATAATCTGGGAATTTCTGCGCTGGCTTTCGCTTATCCTTTTGGAGATTACGGACACAATACCCAAAATAATCCTACCTCGGAAGAAATAATCAAAAATAACGTAAGCGATATTTTTCCTCTTTCTTTTCGGCAGTCCGGAGCCAGTGAATTTCCCGCAAATTATGCCGGAAAAGATTTCAAGCTTGTCAAAAGAATTAATATGGACTCTGATATTTCCGCCAGTAAGCTCCTTTTTATTTTAGAAGGAAACGAAAAAAAGACATTTCCCTATGCAGATTCTTTTTCCGAAGATCGCGGATGGATTACGGGATGGGGAAAATCAAGCCTGGAAAACGGATTGCTTCTTACCGGCGCTTCTGAATCTGAAGATAGCAGCCTTACATTTCTTGGCGGAACATTCCTGTGGAGAGATTATTCGATAAGCGCCAATGCCAAATTTATTAAGGGAAATTCGTTTTCGGTTATTGGAAGATATATAAGCGGAAACAACTACGTTTCTTGCGACTTTTCAAATTTCGGGGTTTCCCTAACAGAAAGAGTTAAAGGAGAAGAAAGAATAATTTCCGAATCAGCAAAACCCCTTGCTCTCATTTCCGGAACAGATCTTTCCGTGGGAATGTCAACGAAGGGCGACCAGGCATCTTGCCTTATTGAAGGAAAGGCGCTTGTTTCCGGAAAACTTTCTTCGGATTTAAGCCATGGAGGAATTGGATTTAAAACCTGGGACAATTCCATAAATAACAGCAGTATTCTGATATCTAATTTAGATGTAAAATAAAAAATATGGATTTCGAAATAAGAAAATATTGGAGAATAATCGCTATCGCAGCCGGCATTGCGCTGGTTTTTGCGATTATCGCTTTTGCTATCAACCTAAGGAATAGAAAAGTTAATTTAAGCAAAAATATTCTGGAAGAAACCGGGAAAATAAAAGAAAGCAAAAGTGCCGACTGGTGGCTGAATTCCGGCGGAATAATGGATGTCGGAGACAATGATAATATATTTTCCACTAATATCGGAAACCTTCCAAAAAATTCGAAATGGCAGAAACTTTATGCGAAAAACAATCCGACAGACACCGATGGAGGATATAAGCCGCAGAATATTTTCCGGCTGGTGAATAGAAACAAATATCAGGATTTTTCCCAGTCTTTCTATTTCTATATAAATAAAATCAATTTAAGCGACAGCAAAAATAGAAATGAATCCAACGGCATTTTGCTTTTTAACCGCTATCAAGACGGGGATAATCTCTATTATGCCGGCCTTCGAGTAGACGGATATTTTGTCGTCAAGAAAAAAATAGACGAGAAATATTACACAATGGATGAAAAATCTTTTTTGACAAGCGGAAAAAAATATAGCAGGAACAGCAATGCTAATTTTATACCTGTCAAAACTTGGATTGGAATAAAAAGCGAAGTGAAAAATACAGATGACGAAACTGTGGAAATAAAATTATATGTCGACTGGGAGCAAAAAGGCGATTGGCAATTGGTTTTGGAAACGACCGATTCCGGAGATGCCTATGGAGACAATCCTTTCCTCGATGAAGGTTATGCCGGAATCCGGACTGATTTTATGGATGTGGAATTCAAAAATTACAATGCTCAAGAGTTATGATTTGTGGCTAGAAGTAGCAAAAAGGGAAGCTTAATCCTTTTCCTTTCCAAATTTTTTATTAAAAAACCTTTAAAAAAGGCTTTTTTTATACCCAAAAGCTATTGACAAAACTTTCAAGTAGAAGTATAATCAAAGGTCATAAAATAAGATACGTATAAGCCCATGAAAGCCATTTTTAGCTCAAAATCATATTGGATTATTTCCATTCTTGCCACCGCTATTATTTTTGCGGCGATGTTTCATATTGGCGATGTTTACAAATCTGAAACGGATATTTTGCTCTCATCTGAAAATCCCCAAATCGAAAAAAATATTTCCCAGACAATCGAAAATGTAATACAAATTTCAAAGACTTTAGTTTTTTATAATAACATATTGAAATTCAATCCGGAGATAAAAGACCAGTCTGCCGGCTTATCCGATTACGATAGAAAAAATTATTGGAATTCTGTCGTTCAGCCAAAAAGACTGGCTAATAGCAATGCCATCAGATTAAGCGTCACAGGAAAAAACCAATCTGAAACAGAAGAATTATTGAGAGCTTCGTCTTCTGAATTATCCTGGGAAATAAAAAAATATTATGACGGCGATAACAGTATCTCCGCAAAAATTATTGACGGACCAATCACCGGCCAAAGCAAAAAATATAACTACGGGATTCTTTTGGCAGTAAGTTTTATTGTCGCTTTTTTCTCTGTTTATTTTTCCTACTTTATTTCAGATCTGTTTGGAGGAAAAAAGGCGGGAAAAAAAATACTCAAGTTATCGAAAAAACAAGAAAGATCTTCAAATAAGTTAAACCCGGAAAAAGCAAAAGAAAAACTAAACGAACTGCTGGAAGGCAGAATATAATTGACAAAAAGCATCCTTATTGGTACTGTAATATGTTGCGTTAATACAAGCAGACACATCATGAAGATAGCATTTATCGGACAAAAGGGAATACCGGCTGTTTCCGGAGGCCTCGAAAAACACGTTGAGGAATTGGCAATAAAACTCGCCGAAATGGGGCATAGTGTTTTTGTTTATGTCCGCAATAATTATACCGTAAAAGAACTAAAAAAATACGAGAGCGTGAATCTTGTTCATATTCCGAGTATCAGCTATTCTTTCTTGGCCACCATCCACACGCTTTTTAAAAGATATGATATTATTCATTACCAATCAATCGGATCAGCTTCACTGTGTTTCATTCCAAAATTTCTGAAAAGAAAAACGACTATTATTTCGACTTTTCACTATCGAAATTACATTGACAAAAAATGGGGAAGACTGGCTAAAAAATATTTAAAATTTGGAGAAAAAATAACTTGCACTATTCCGGATGCGACAATTGTCCTCAAGAAATCCCTAAGAAGCTATGTTTTTAACAAATATAAAACTAAAGCGCTCTATATTCCGGATGGCGCAGAAATTAAATATAATCCTTGCGCGAAAGTTCTTGAAAGATGGAACCTCAAAGAGAAAAAATATATTCTCTCGGCAACCGGGATTTCCGGAGAAAGAGGAGCAAACTATCTCATTGAAGCTTTCAAAAAATTGGAAGGAACCAACAAGCTTCCCAACAATTTCAAATTGGTTGTCATAGAAGACGCTCTTTTGGAAAACGAAAGCAAAAATAATATCAGAAATTCAGCTAATGGAACGGAAAATATAATCCTTACCGGAAACCACAGCCGATCAAGTCTCCAGCAGCTTTTTTCCCACGCTTATCTTTTCGTCCAGCCGTTCAAACCGAAAAATTCTTCTTCATACCTATTGGAAGCAATGAGCTATGGATTAGCTCCACTGGTAAGCGATGACCAGGAAAATTTGGAAACTATCGGAAAATCAGGAATTTCATTTCATTCAAGAAGCGAGGAGGATCTCGAAGAAAAGCTGGCTTATCTTCTCAATAAGCCGGAAGAAGTCGAAAGAATTGGTAAAAATGCCCGAGAAAGAATAAAAAAAGAATATAGTTGGAATGAAATATCCAGAAAAATTTTGAGAATATATGAATTAAACCAAAAAATGCCAAATAAATTGCTGCCCAGAAAGATTCAGGCAGAAAACAAATCTTATGTTTAATTTCAAGTCCGGAAAAAATAATTTCAAAAAAGCTAATTATCAAATTAGCGCTTTTGGCGTGATTTTTTTCGCTCTGATTTTCTCCGGAATTGCTTTCTTTCTTCTGTCTAATTTTGCCGGAAAATACCGCTCGGAGATTTCCATAATTTTCATTCCCAAGAGCGAAAAGGCCGCTTTGGATTCCGAACACATAATTGAAAACTTGAAAATTTTACCGACAAAATTATCCTTCTATAACAAGCTTGTAAGAGATAACGGGAATATAACGGATAAATATGCCGGACTTTCCGATGATAAAAGAACAAAGCTTTGGAATGAGACTATCAAAGTAAAAAGAGAAGGGAAAAGCTCAATAATCAAAATTTCCGCCAAAGGAAATGATGCGAAAGAGGCGGAAACTGTTTCCAAGGCAACTGTTTCCACGCTTTTAAATGTCGCCAGCTTTTATTATGACATCAAGAATGATGCTGACATTAGAATAGTCGACGCTTTGACCGTTAAAACTTCTTCGGGAAATTTGTTTGCATTGGCTATTTTAAGCTTAACAATCGGAACGGCAATTTCTTTGATTATTAGCCTAATTTTTTCAACTATTTTCCGCTATTTCTTGAGAAAAAAAACAATATCTGAAATTAGTTTCGAAAAATCCGTTTTCGAGAAAAAATATGAGCCTAAGCCTGAATATGAAATCAAGAAAAAAGAAACCATAATAATTGAAAAAAAACCGGAAAAGGATGAGATAAAAAAACCTGCGGTTCAAATCCCGACAAAAAAATCTTCCGCTCCGGAAAACCTGCCTTTCATAGACGAAGATTATTTCAGAAATAACATAATCAAAGGAGCAATAACCGAAAAAACAAAAGAAATAAAAGAGCCGGTAAAAGAAACACCAGTAGAAGCTTCTATAGAAGCCTCTACCGAAAAACTCGCCGAACCTATCGATTTCCACCGCGAACCGACCAAAGAAGAACTCAAGAAAAGACTGAACCAGCTTTTGAGAGGGGAATTATAAATTTTGCCTTTTTAGCCAAATTATAATATCATTACTGTATATAAGTAATGATATTTTTTTATTATGATCAAAAATATAACAATCAAAAAATTAGAAAAATACGATGACGAGCGAGGCTGGCTGGCGGAAATTTATCGAAACGATGAACTGAATTATCAGCCGGTAATGGGATATGTCAGCGCCACCAAAAATGGCGTCATTCGCGGACCGCACGAGCATAAATTCCAATCAGATTGCTTTGTTTTTGTGGGTCCGGGAAATTTTGAGTTGCATTTGTGGGATAATCGCGAAGGAAGTGAAACTAAAGGAGAATATTTGAAAATAGAGGTTGGAGAAAATAATCCGACCATGGTAATTGTGCCGCCTGGGGTCGTCCATGGCTACCAATGCGTATCAGAAGCAGATGCTTTCTGCATCAACCTGCCGGATAAATTGTACAAAGGAGAAAAAAAGAAAGAAGAAGTGGATGAAATCAGATGGGAAAAAGATGAAAATTCACCATTTAAGATATGAGATTTGAGATAGAGATTTGAGAAAATTTATTTTAGCCTAATTCTCAACATGTACAAATTTGAAAGATTAGAAGTTTACAAAAAGTCGTTAATCTTTGTTAAAGATATTTTTATTTTGACTGATAAAATTCCTAGTCATTTAAAATTTTCTTTGATAAGTCAAATAATTAGAGCAGCTATTTCAATTACAGCTAACATCGCAGAAGGAAGCGGAAGATTGAGCAACAGAGAATCTAGAAATTTTTACAATATCGCAAAAGGATCAATTTATGAAGTAATCGGTTTGCTAGATATCGCATTGATGCAAAAATATATATCCAACGAAGATTATAAAAAATTATATTCAATGAGCGAAGAAATATCAAAAATGCTAAGTGGCTTAATAAAATATAACGAACAATAATATGGAAAATCCTCAGCTCTCAACTCTCAACTCTCAACTCTCAATCCTAGTCACCGGTGGAGCTGGATTTATCGGTTCCAATTTTATCCATTACATTCTTAAAAAATATCCGGATTACCAAATCGTTAATCTGGACGCTTTGACCTATGCCGGAAATTTAGAAAACTTGAAAGATGTGGAAAATGATTCGAGGTATAAATTTGTCAAAGGAGATATTGGGGATCTGGAAAATAACAAAAAGCTGCTTAAAGATGAAAAAATTGATGTAATAGTCAATTTTGCCGCTGAATCTCATAATGGACGAGCTATGGTTGAACCTGATATTTTTGTCAAAACAAACGTACTTGGAACTCAAATGCTTCTGGAAGCTGCAAAGGAAGCGGGAATTAAAAGATTCCATCACATTTCAACTTGTGAAGTTTTTGGGGACTTGGATCTGGATGAGAATAGAGCATTCAAGGAAGATGACCCATATTTGCCAAAAACACCGTATAATTCATCAAAAGCAGGAGCTAATCACGAGGTGATGGCGTATTTTCACACATTCAAGCTACCTGTGACAATTAGTCATTGTTCAAATAATTTTGGTCCCTACCAATTTCCGGAAAAAGTCATTCCTAGATTTATTACAAACTTAATCGACAATAAAGAAATTCCGTTATTCAGGAGTAGCCAAAATAAGAGAGAATGGCTCCATACGGATGATCATTGTCGAGCTATTGATTTAATAATTCACAAAGGGAAAGTGGGGGAAGCATATAATATTGGAAGCGGAATGGAAAAAAGCGTTGAAGAAATAGCCGAAGCTGTATTAAAAAGACTCGATAAGCCAGAAACTCTAAAAACTTATATCGAAGATAGACCAGGACACGACAGGAGGTATTTGCTTGATACTGATAAAATAAAAAAGGAACTTGGATGGGAACCAGAAATTAATTTTGAAAAAGGAATGGACGAAATAGTCAAATGGTATAAAGATAATGAAAAGTGGTGGCGACCGCTTCTCGGGAAAGGATTCGTAGAAAATTACGAAAAAATTAAGAAATAAGATTATCAGAAATATTACGAACAGAACTATTCAAATAGATAATGACTATTCAGTATACTAGTATACTGAATAAAAAATATTATGCTTGAAAAGAAAATTTTATTGGGACTGACGACGACCCCAGGATCAGATTGGAGAAATAAAATAGAAGAAATAAAAAAATTTAATATTCGGGAGGTAGCTTTATTTTTAGGTCCGCTAAAAAAAGACAAGCGAAAGACAATTTACAGAGAATTAGAAAAGATTCAGATATCAATTCCGCATGTTCATGCCAGAACCGATATGGACACAGAAGAATTTGATTATTTGGCGGAAAAATACGGAACAAAAGTTTTTAACATCCATTCGCTCAAGGAATTTCCGCTTATTGAAAATATAGATTTTTCCAAATATTACAAAAAAATTTACATAGAAAATGTTCATTTTATCCCGGATGAAAAAGAAATAGAAATGTTTGGCGGTTTATGTATTGATTTTTCTCATTGGGAAAATGGAAAACTGACAAATTGGGATGGATACGAAAATTTTGAAGAATTAGCCAAAAAATATCCAATAGGTTGTTGCCATATTTCCGCAATAACAGACAGCTTAGTAAAATGGCCAGAATGGAGCACCTATGATTCGCATAATTTTAAAAAAATAAAAGAATTTGATTATATAAAAAAATACCTGAAATATCTCCCGGACATCATCAGCATCGAGCTGGAAAATTCTTTTGAGGAGCAATTGAAAGTCAAAGAATATTTGGAAAAAATTATAAATTCTTAGTTTTCATGTCATTCCGCACTTGATGCGGAATCTACGCTAGCGATTTTTCGGAAGTGTAGATTCCTGCTTTCGCAGGAATGACATATGCGGACAGTTATGAAAAAAATACTTATCATCGGTGCTAAAGGAATGTTGGGACAGGAATTAGTTTCTATTTTTAAAGATGATAAAAATTACAAAGTCATCGCTTGGGACAAGGAAGATTTGGATATTACCAATGAAGTCGCAGTTAACAAAAAAATCAAAGTAATCAATCCGGAAATTATCATTAACTCCGCCGCCTATAACGCAGTCGATAAATGCGAGAAAAGCAAAAAGGAATTTGAACTAGCCAAAAAAATAAACGGACTGGCTCCCGGATATCTGGCTAAAATCGCCAAAAAACTGAAAGCGACTTTAATTCATTATTCAACAGATTATGTTTTTAGCGGAAAAGATCCGGAAATCGAAGAGCCGGCGGGTTGCACGCATTCTTGCGGAAATTGCGGATTGCACAAATCCGCCAGCCGGCGGATTGCTCCTCAAATCGGTTATTTCGAAAACTCCAAACCAAAACCAATAAACCAATACGGAAAAACGAAATTAATGGGCGAAAAAGAGGTTCAAGAGAATACCAAAAATTATTATATTATCCGTCCTTCAAAAATATTCGGCAAACCGGCTCAGGCCGAAGGAGCCAAAAGAAGTTTTTTTGACGTGATGCTGGAACTCGGTAAAAAAAATAACGAGGTCAGAGTCGTTGATGGAGAAATGAGCTGTTTCACTTATGCACCGGATTTAGCCCGTAAAACCAAAGAAATATTGGAATCCAAAAAACCTTTTGGAATTTATCACGTCACTAATTCCGGAGCTTGCACTTGGCACGAAGCCGCGTTAGAATTATACCAGCAGAAAAAACTCAAAACCAAGGTTATTCCGATAGATTCTTCCGACCTCAAAAGGCCAGCCAAAAGGCCGGAAATTTCAGCTTTAATTAATACAAAACTGAATCCGCTTCGAAACTGGCAAGAAGCGTTGAGGGAATATTTGAAAAAATAAAAATGAAAAGTTTTTCTAAAATTTTTTCTGTTGCATTAATTGGCTTTAACGCGACGGTTATTTCACTGATAGGCGGTCCTGCACTAGCAATTATTTTAGCAATAACATTAAACCCCGGCTTGTCAGTTTCAAGTTTAATTAATTTTTTAAAATCCAGCAGCATAGTAGGCGCGCCTCTTTTTTCGCTTATATTCTCAATTTATTGCTACAGAAGAGAACGATACAAGATTTCCATATTTATCGGAATTATAATTTTCATAACCATAACAATTTTATTTGCTATAAATTATATCGATTATGCATCAATCATAGCAGGATAAAAAAATAATGGTTAAAATAATTAATAGTTTTATATCTTAATATGAAAGGAATAATTTTAGCAGGAGGAACAGCCACCAGGCTTTTTCCTCTGACCGCTACCACATCAAAACAGCTTTTGCCGGTCTATGACAAGCAGATGATTTTCTATCCGCTCAATACCTTGATTAAGGCCGGAATAAAAGAAATCCTGATAATCGTTGCTCCGGAGCACAGCGGACAGTTTCTAAATCTCCTCGGGTCTATTTTCAAAAATCACGGAATAAGTATCTTCTTTGAAGTCCAAAAAACTCCGAGAGGTTTGGCCGATGCATTTATTGTCGGAGAGAATTTTATCGATAATGACAATGTCACAATGGTGCTGGGAGATAATATTTTTGAGGATGATTTGAGCGATTCAATAAAGAATTTTAAATCCGGAGGACAGGTTTTTGCCAAGCAAGTTTCAGACCCGGAAAGATTCGGCGTAGTAAAGTTTGATGAAAGAGGAAAAGCCATCAAGGTCAAAGAAAAACCGAAAGAATTTGTGAGTGATTGGGCGCTAACCGGATTATATGTCTATGATAAGCGCGTCGTGGAAATCGCCAAGAATCTGGCGCCATCAGGCAGAGGAGAAATAGAAATCACGGACATAAACAGAAAATATTTGGAAATGGGGGAGCTGATGGTAGAAAAAATAAAAGGGGAATGGATGGACGCCGGGACATTCGATTCGCTCCTGGAAGCCGGAAATATCGTCAAGGAAAAAGAAATATACAAAAAATTCGATCCGCTCATTGAAACCGCCATCGCGCAGTTTAATGAGGAACTCAAGAATATCGCTAAGAAAAAATTATTATAGTCCTACAAATTTACAAATCAAATACAAATACTACAAATTTAAAAAAACTATTTGTAGATTTGTAGATTATTTGTAGATTTGTAGCAAATTTTATGAAGATTAAAAAAGCAATTATTGCCGTAGCCGGATCAGGGACAAGGCTTCTCCCGGCCACAAAATCAATGCCCAAAGAAATGCTTCCGATTGTCGATAAGCCAATTATCCAATTAGTAATTGAGGAAATGGTAGAAGCTGGGATTGAAGACATTATCTTTGTCACCAGATGGGACAAAAAACCGCTTGAGGATCATTTCGATCATAGCTCCGCTCTTGAAGCTGATTTGGAAAAAAATGGAAAAAAAGAGCTTTCGGAAATGGTAAGAAATCTTGCGGAAATGGCAAATTTTGTTTATGTTCGCCAAAAAGGACCATACGGAAATGCGACTCCAATTCTTTCCGCAGCCAGTCTTGTGGATGATGAACCTTTTGTTTTTGCCTGGGGAGACGATTTGGTTAAATCAAAAGTTTCTTTTACCAAACAAATGGTTGATGAATATGAAAAAAATGAAAATTTGATGATTGGAGTCCAGGAAGTGCCCCTTTCAGAAGTTCATCGATACGGAATTGTAAAATTAAAAGAGGGAACCAATGAAATAAAAGACATCATCGAAAAGCCATCCATTGAAGATACTCCTTCTCAGTTGGCTGACTTTGGAAGAATGATTTTAGACCAGAAATTTGTCAACATTTTGAAGAAAACTGAATTGGGAAAGGGGAATGAATTGTGGGTGACTGATGCCATAAGAACTTATGTAAAAGAAGGAGGAATATTTTTAGCAAAGAAAGTTGAAGATGGGGAATGGCTCACAACCGGAGATCCGCTGAATTATATGAAAGCAACGTTGCAATACGCGTTTGAAAGAAAAGATATCGGAAAAGATTTAAAAGAATACGCCAAGAAACTTCTCTGCAAAAAATAGAGCGGGATAAATAAAAAAATTTATCAGTTATTTTCATTGGCTTATGTACTGGATTTATCTTATAATTTTTGTTTCCGCAATACTTGTTCCGGATATTATTCCCTGCGAATCAAAAGTGTTTTTTCTTGGCGAGGAACAGCTGGAAGAGATTGCTATTTTCGTTCTCGGACTTATGGGTTTTCTGATTTTTCACTGGAAAGAAAGACAGTCCAATGTCCGCCTGACAGAAAAAATTAAAATCCAAAAAGAAGCGCACCAAATATCAAAAAGCTTGACGGACACATATTCATATATCGGGGAAACCAACAGAAAGCTGGATATTATGAAAACTATGTCGATGAAACTTTTGGAAATTCCGGAATTGGATCTGAAAAAAGAGAAGCAGTTTTTTGACACGCTGATGGAATCGATTTATATCTTAGGAAAATCAAAAAAGTTTATTATCCGTTTCATAAACACAGAAAGCGGAAAAACGGAAAAAGAAATAAAAAGCAAGCGAAGGATATTTTCTAAAGTTGATAATATGGAAATAATAAAAGGCCTCCGGGAGGAGCAGAGCTTCACGGAAAACGGCTATAATTTTGTTATTTCTTCTCCCAGAGAAATGAAAAAAACAATTGCTGTTATAATAATTTCTAAAAATAACCAGCAGCAAAAATTAGAAGATCCGGATATGCTAAAAGCACTGGCATCCCAATCGCTATTCATCTATACATATTTAAAATGCAGGCAAAAACAAGACATTTGATTAATTAAAATTTTTATACTATTTTATGAAGGTTATCTTAGTTGAAAACATTAAGAAATTGGGGAATAAAGGAGAAATCAAGGATGTGTCGGAAGGATATGCCAGAAATTTTCTTGTCCCCAAAAAATTGGTTGAAATCGCCACTCCCGAAGCTATTGAAAAAGTTAAACTGAATCAGAAAAAAATCCAGGAACAAGAAGAAGAATCAGAGGAAAATTTCAAAAAAATTGCTTCAGGAATTCAAGGCAAAAAGATAACGCTTAAAGCTAAGGCAGAAAAAGAAAAGCTGTTCGGCAGAGTGGGGACGAAAGAAATTGCCAATGAGCTTAAAAAACAAAATTTTAATATTAACGAAAAATCAATAATCCTCGCTGCGCCGATCAAAACGACTGGAGAAAAGGCAATAACGATAGATTTTGGAAAAAATATCAAAGCAAAAATAACGGTTTTAATTGAAAAGGCTTAGTCTATACAAAGAATCATTGTTCTGGTAGAATAATAATAAGGGGGTCGCGATATGTGTCGCGGCTCTTTATAAATAATCCGCTAATAGTTGCGAATGAAAAATACAATGTATTCGAATAAATTGTTTTAACATTCGCGACAATTTGCATTCATATGAAGAAGCAAAGAAAATATATCTTCGTCGTTGGGGGAGTAATGAGCGGAGTCGGAAAGGGGATCACCACTTCGTCAATCGGAGCAGTTCTCAAGGCCAGAGGATTCAATGTCACGGCGCTCAAAATCGATCCATACATCAATATGGACGCCGGCACAATGAATCCGACCGAACACGGAGAAGTTTTTGTGCTGGATGATGGCGACGAAACCGACCAGGATATGGGAAATTATGAAAGATTCATGGGGATAACCCTTTCCCGAGCGAATTATATGACTACCGGAAGAGTTTATGACACCGTTATCCGCAAAGAAAGAAATCTGGAATATGAAGGAAAATGCGTGGAGGTTGTCCCGCATATTCCGATGGAAGTTATTTCTCGAATCGAAAAAGCTTCTCAGAAATCCAACTCTGATATTACTCTGATTGAAATAGGCGGAACTATTGGAGAATACCAAAACATTCTTTTCCTAGAAGCAGCTAGAATGATGAAAATAAAATATCCCGAAGATGTTGTTTTTGTGATGGTCAGCTATCTCCCGATTCCTTCCAAAGTCGGAGAAATGAAAACCAAACCAACTCAATATGCCGTCCGAACGCTCAATGGTGCCGGAATCCAGCCGGATTTCATCATTGCCCGAAGCGAAACCTTCCTGGATGCCAAAAGGAAAGAAAAACTGGGAATGTTCTGCAACATTCCGGAGCGCTATGTCATTTCCGCCCCAGACATCGACAATATCTATGAAGTTTTAATTAATTTTGAAAGGGATGATTTGAGCCGGCTTATTCTCAAAAAGCTGGGATTGAAATATCAAAAAACAGATCTCAATGAATGGTATAAATTGGTAGAAAAAATAAAAAATGCCAAGGAAAAAGTTAAAATCGGAATTGTTGGAAAATATTTTGGAACCGGAGATTTTGTTTTAAGCGATTCATATATCAGCGTAATTGAAGCCTTGAAGCACGCTTGCTATCAACTTGGAGTAAAACCGGAGATTAGCTGGATAAACAGCGAGATGTTTGAAAAGGAACCGGAAAAAATCGAAACTTTGAAAGATTATGATGGGATTCTGGTTCCAGGCGGATTTGGTTCCCGAGGAATCGAAGGAAAAATTTCCGTGATAAAATATTGCCGGGAAAACAAGATTCCCTATTTCGGACTTTGCTATGGCATGCAGCTTCTGGTCGTTGAATTTGCCAGAAATGTTTTAGATCTGAAAGATGCCCATACAACTGAAATAAGCCGAGAGACAAAGAATCCGGTAATTGATATTATGCCCGAACAAAAGAAAAATTTGGAAGACAAAAACTACGGAGCCACGATGAGACTGGGGGCATATCCAGCCACAATCAAAAGAAATACTGTGGCTTTTGACGCTTATGGAAAAACTAAAATATCAGAACGCCATAGGCATCGATGGGAAGTCAATCCGGAATATATTGAAAAATTGGAAAAAGCTGGACTGGTATTTTCTGGAAAATCTCCTAACCGAAAACTGATGGAAATCGCAGAACTGCCGAAAAAAGACCATCCATTTTTCCTTGGAGTCCAGTTCCATCCCGAATTCCAATCGAATCCAATCGAATCCCATCCGTTGTTTTTGGAATTCGTAAAAGCGGGAATGAAAAAATAATTTAGACTTTTCAAAAATCGTGATAAAATAAAAGAGCGATTGGTTTCGCTCTTTTATAAAAAGTTTAAATTGTTGATTCTTGCAAAACTTTCTGCTCCAGCCTATTTTTTAAGATGGCTTCTGGTTTTGCTGTTGATAATAACTCTTCCTCCCGGTCTTCTTCTTGAACTTTTTTTCTTGCCAGGTTTGCGAGTTTTGAGGTTAACACGCAATTTTAATCCCGCTTTCTTGGCTCCGATTTTCTTGAATTTTATAATAACAGGTTTTTCAGAAGGAATAACGCTGACATAACTTCTTGATACCAGTTTTCCGGTAAAATTTCTTACTTTCTTGTTCTTAAATTTAACTGTTCCGTCTTTCATCGCAAAAAGAGTATCGTCCTCGCCGCGTTTTACGTTTTCTCCCGGATGCCATTTGGTTCCTCTTTGGCGAATAATGATATTTCCTGTTTTGACTTTTTGATCGCCAAAAATCTTGACTCCCAATCGTTTGGAAATTGAATCTCGTCCATATGAGGTAGATCCGCCAGCTTTTCTATGTGCCATATTATTGAATAATAGTTATTAATTTAACAAAAGTAATTATAACAAAAACCAACATTATGTCAACCGAAAAACCCAAAAATAAGCGTTTTTTGAAAATTAAGGAATTTTGGCTTAAATATGAGCAAAAAATAGTATTGATTTTTGGCTTGATTTTAGTAGCCGCAATTTCCTTTGAAATAGGCGTTTTGAAGGGTGAAAACTATCAAAAATCGCCCTTAATTATCGAGAAATCAACCGAATGCAATAATACCCCGGATACGGTTGAAAGCGGCCAAAAAACGCAAAATTTGACGTCTGAGAAGGCTTCCACTACAATAGGGGATGAAGCCCCGAAAAACTGCCAATTTGTGGCCAGCAAAAATTCGGATAAATATCACAAAAATACCTGCACGCTAGCCAAAAAAATAAAACCGGAAAACAAAATTTGTTTTGCGACCGAGCAAGAAGCAATAGACAAAGGATTGAAAAGAGCCGGATGTTGCTTTAAATGATACCATGCGTCATCTTGAGCGAAGTGTCGCCGCGACACTGAGTCGAAAGATCTAATTAGATTCCTCGATTTCGCTTCGCTACGCTCGGAATGACAAATATATTATGGCTAATTGTATTTTCTGCAAAATTATCAAAGGAGAAATTCCATCGGTAAAAATATGGGAAGATAAAAATTTTCTTGCAATTTTAGATTTGTATCCTAACACAAAAGGAATGACTCTGGTAATGCCAAAAAAACATTATGATTCTGAAGTTTTTGAAATAAATGACAAAATATATTCCGATTTTTTTCTAGCCACCAAGAAGGTGGCTAATATTTTGAAAAAAGGACTGAGGGTAAATCGAGTGGCAATGGTGATGGAAGGAATGGGCGTGAATCACGCTCACATTAAATTATATCCGCTTCACGGAGTGGGAACGAAATTCAATGCAGTTTGGGCAGGAAAAAAAGTATTTTTGAAAAAATATCCCGGATATCTCACAACTCAAATCGGTCCGCAAGCAGGCATCAAAGAACTGCAAAAAATCGCCAAACAAATTAAATCTAATAATTAATTATTTTTATAAAAACCATGGTAGCACCCAAAAAAACCATCGTGATTTCACTCGGAGGATCGCTTATTGTTCCCGATGAAATAGACACTCAATTTGTAAAAAATTTCCGAAAGTTAATTGTTAGCTACATCAAAAAAGGCTATAAATTTATTTTGATCACCGGAGGAGGAAAAACTGCGCGAAAATATATCGAGGCTTCGGTAAGAGTGGGCAACAGCACAGTTACCAATGACGACCAGGATTGGCTGGGAATCCATTCTACTCGAATGAACGCGCATTTTATGAGAACTGTTTTTCGCCAATATGCCCATCCGAGAATAAACACTAATCCGCACGATCTTGAAGATTTCTATAATTTCAAAGAATCTGTTCTGGTAGCTGCCGGATGGCGTCCGGGATTTTCCACTGATTATGATGCGGTGATTTTGGCAAAATATATGGATATCAAAAAAATCATCAATCTTTCCAATATTGACTACGTCTGCAATAAAGATCCCAAAAAATTTCCCGATGCCAAAAAAATAGAAAAAATTTCCTGGAAGGATTTTCGAAAAATAGTGGGAGACAAGTGGAATCCGGGAATGAACGCCCCCTTTGATCCCATCGCTTCCAAAATCGCCCAGGAAGAAGGAATTGAAGTAACAATTATGAACGGACGGGATCTCGCAAACTTGGAAAATTATTTTAACGGAAAAAAGTTTAAAGGAACGGTGATAAAGTAAATAAGCCCGAACAATATAATTGACCCGATTTATAAAAAAGTAGGCAAAAAAATCCGCCTATTTTTTTATTTTTTCACGCGTATTGCATCTTTCAGATGCTCAATGTGCCTTTTCTTCAAAATAAAGATTAAAATAAAATAAAAACCGACTGAGACTGTTCCGGCAATAATAAAAAATCCGACGAGAAGCGGAAGAAGGGCTGTGGAAAAAATTGAGAGGCTGAAAAAAAGCGCCTCTTTTGTCGTCTCCAGGTGTTTATACTGATAAAATCGATTAATGAGATTTGAATAATTTTCATTAAAAAGAAAACTGCCTACAACTGCCGCTACCGGCAAGACAAGAAATGTCGTCCACATATTCGTCGCCAAAACTCCAGCTGTAGCAGATAATTTATTTAGGCGAAAAATAGCAGAAAAAAACAGAGCCGAGAGGACGCCTTCACCGGGAAATATTCCCAAAAAAATCCCCAGTGCCGCGCCTCCGGCCACCTTTTGCGGAGTATCGTCGATGAGGAAAAATCGTTTTATAAATTGCTTAAGTTTATTCAGCATAATAGTATGTCATTCCTGCGAAAGCAGGAATCTACACAAACGATAATCATAAGTTTAATGTATAAATATTAGCCTAGTGAAATTCGAGAGCGTAGATTCCTGGTCAAGCCAGGAATGACAGTTCCTTGGATTTTGAATTCAGAAATTGATCATTAGAAATTATCCAGTAGCTTTCTTAACACTAAAGCTCTTCGTTTCCTTGTCTACCACTTTTGCATTTTCAATTTCTTTCTTGGCGTCAAAAGGTAAAACAGCCAGAATATTTTTAAGCGCGATGCCGTCAATTTTTAGGACATCCTCCCACTTGTCCAATGGTTCGAGAATTTCACGGATCTTTTTCTCATCGTATTTGTAAGTTTTTCGAAGCGTCCGAGCAATAATTCCATTTTCCCCAAAAACCCTTTCTACACCTTCTTGATCCATATATTTGGAGATTTGAGATTCGAGAGTTGAGAGTTGCGATTTAAGAGTTGCGATTTGAGAGTTGTTGGCGATATATTCGACAATAATTTTATTCACTTCTTCCGTATCAATTTTTCGCACTTCCTTGAATTTATGCTTCCACATCGGACAGATATTTTGGTATCCGCACCAGTCGCAAAGAGGATTGATCTGCGCCTCAAATTTTCCTTCTTCAATTTGTTTAATGACTACTAGAAATAACTCGTCAATTTTTTTGAGTTGTTCGAGGGTTCTCGTTGCCGTAAGTTTCACGCCATGCTTAAGAAAGTACAAGCTCACTTTTATCTTATCAATATTTTCAATTTCTTTGGGATATCTTTTGAGAAACGCCTGCAAATAAATCGATAGCTGCAAATCGTTATCCACTTTTTCCTGTGTCGGCATTTTTTTGGTCGTCTTGTAATCAATAATCTCATATCCTTCTTCCGTCTTGTCAATTCGGTCAATTATTCCAGAAACAATATGCTCGCCGAGTTCAATGGCAAACCGGCTTTCAAGGTCGACAATATTCGATTTGGCCGGATCATTTTTTTTGTAATAATCCTGAATCATCTGCACGCCTTGAGAAAAAGCCGAGCGTTCCTCCAATTCGTTTTCAAAAACATCGCTATTCCAATTGCGGGAAAAATAATCAAGCGCTTGCTCGAGCGTTGGAGGAAGCATTGAGGGAGTATGGATAAAATTCAGCGTTGAATGCAAAATCGTCCCAAAAACCGCCTCCTTGGATTTGGGCGTTTTTATCCTGTCAATATTCTGAAATTTGTATTTCAGCGGGCAGGTTTTGTAGGTTTCCAGAGCGGAATATGAGATACGCATAATTTAAGTATAGCAACAAATTAGCGTTTGACAAACATTATCAAATATGCTACTAATTAAGGTTGCTCATTGAGGTTTAATTAAATAATTGGGAGGCTATTTTTCTAAAATTTCCTGAATTATCTTGTATCTGCGCTCTTGCGTCAATCCTTTATGGACACGCAGGAGCGTTTTTGTTTTTCCGAAAAATCCATCTAAC